>NZ_JBJLSF010000141.1:0-7357 GCF_050871885.1 Kineococcus aridisoli
GCCGGGCCCGCCGGACCCGGGGAAGCGGTCGGCGGGCCGTCGGCGGCCGCTCAGCGGGCCGCGGCCCGCTTGTACTGGCGGGTGGCCAGCGGCACGAACACCGCGAGGATCACCACGATCCACAGCAGGGTGTAGAGCTCGGAGTTCTGCATCGACCAGGTGTCCAGCTGCGTGTTCGGCGGGACGTTGCCGAAGCGCTCGCGGGCGGCCTGCACGAGCGTGGAGACCGGGTTCCACTGCGCGACGGCCTTCAGCGGTCCGGGGAAGGTCTCCAGCGGCACGAACGCGTTGGTGACGAACGTCAGCGGGAAGATCGTCAGGAACGTCAGGTTGTTGAACGCCTCCGGCGTGCGGATGAGCAGGCCCAGCAGGCCCATCACCCAGGAGATCGCGTAGGCGAACAGCAGCAGCAGGGCGAACCCGACGACGGCGTCGAGCACCGAGGTCCGGATCCGCCAGCCGATCACCAGGCCCGTCAGGGACATGATGACGATGACGATGACGTTGAGGACGACGTCGGAGGCCGTGCGGCCCACGAGCACCGAGGACTGCGTCATGGGCAGCGAGCGGAACCGCTCGATGATGCCCTTCTGCATGTCGTCGGCGATCCCCGCACCGGTGACGGTGGCGCCGAAGATGACCGTCTGGGCGAAGATCCCCGGCACGAGGAACTCGCGGTAGTTCCCCCCGGGCACCCCGATCGCGCCGCCGAAGACGTAGCCGAACAGCAGGATGAACATGATGGGCGAGATGAGGGTGCCCACCAGCAGGTCGGGGATCCGGGTGATCTTCAGGATGTTCCGCTTGGCGATCACCGAGCTGTCGGCGAGCACCTCCGCCACCGCGCTCACGAGCGCACCTCCTCGGCCACCGCTCGCGCCGGGTCGTCGCCGCCGCCGGCGACCTCCTCGGCGGGCTTGCCCGTCAGGGTCAGGAACACGTCGTCCAGCGTCGGGCGGCGCACGCCCGCGTCGAGCGGGACGACGCCCACCTCGGCGAGGCGCTGCAGCACCTCCACGAGGGCGCGGCTGCCGGAGGTCACCGCCGCGGTGACCCGCCGGGCCCGGCGCTCCACCTGCAGCTCGCCGACCGCCACCTCGTGCAGCACGGCGGCGGCGGTGTCCACGTCGGCCTCGGAACCGACGACGACCTCCACGCGCTGGCCGCCGACCTGGGTCTTCAGGTCGTCGGCGGTGCCGCGGGCGATGACGCGGCCGTGGTCGATGACGACGATGTCGTCGGCGAGGCGCTCGGCCTCCTCCAGGTACTGCGTGGTGAGCAGCAGCGTGGTGCCGCCGCCGACCATCCGCGTCAGCAGGTCCCACATGTCGTTGCGGCTGCGCGGGTCCAGGCCAGTGGTCGGCTCGTCGAGGAAGAGCACCGGCGGCTCGGCCACCAGCGCCCCCGCGAGGTCCAGTCGGCGGCGCATGCCGCCGGAGTACGTCTTGGCGACGCGCTTGGCCGCGCCGGTGAGGTCGAACTGCTCCAGCAGCTCCCACGCCCGCTCCCTGGACCGCTTGCGGCCCAGGTGGTACAGCCGTCCCACCATGTCGAGGTTCTCGAATCCGGTGAGGTTCTCGTCGACCGCCGCGTACTGGCCGGACAGGCCGATGCGGCGGCGCACCTCGCGCGGGTCGGCCACGACGTCCACGCCCGCGACCGTGGCGGTCCCCTCGTCGGGGACCAGCAGCGTCGTGAGCATCCGGACCGTCGTCGTCTTGCCCGCGCCGTTGGGGCCCAGCAGGGCCAGGACGGTGCCCGTCGGCACCTCCAGATCGACGCCCGCCACCGCCGTGACGTCGCCGTACCGCTTCACGAGCCCTCGCGCCTGGACCGCCGGCGCGTGGACCGTTGGTGCTTCGACCGATGCCATGGAGCCGACAGTAGGTGGAGCCTCCGACACGTCGCACCGCCCTTTCTCCCGCCCCGCGGGTGTCACGGGGCGGACCGGCGGCGGCCGCGGAACTCATCGCCGCCGCGCGCCGCGGGGCGCCGCAGCGGGTCGCGGGCGCGGGTCGCGGGCGCTCCTGTGCACCGGTGCAGAGGTCCGACGCTCCACCGGGTTTCCGGGCCCCGGTCCCGCCCGCCGGTTGTGCCCGGGCCCGAGCAGGTCTAGCGTTCTGCCACGTCCGACAGTGGGCCGCCACCGCAGGCCAGCTGGAGGTTCTCGTGGACTCCCCCGACTTCGCCGTCCGGCACCGCTGGGCCGGCCCCGTGCGCGTCGTCCGCCCGGTCGGCGACCTCGACGCCGACACCGCGGAGCGGGCGGCGCCCGAGGTCCGCGCCGCCCTCGACCGCGCCCGCTGCGTCGTCCTCGACCTGTCGTCGGTGACGTTCCTGGACTGCCGGGCCGCGGGGGTGCTCCTCGCCCTGGCCCTCGAGGCCCGCGAGCGCGGCGGCAGGCTGCGGGTGGCCGCCCTGCCGCCCTGCGCCCACCGGGTGTTCGGCCTCTTCGGGCTGTACCCGGTGCTCGGCGGGCGCTCGGACGTGGCGGGCGAGTGCCGGGCCGCCCTCGACGACCTCGTCGACACCCCGCACGCGTGGGTGCGGGCCTCCGCCTGAGCGCCCGGGAGGCGGCGCCCGGGCGGGGCGTCAGCGGGCCAGCCGGGCCCGCAGCGCGAGCAGCGCCTCCCCCGGGCGCACGAAGCGCGCCGCCAGCGCGGTGAAGGGGCTGCGGCGCACCAGGTGCGTCACGTGCTCGCCGTGCACCCGCCCCGGCCCGGGCGTCGGGGTCTCGAGGATGTCCCGGCCGTTGTCGGGGCGGTCGCTGGTCTGCGCGGTGCGGCCCACCAGGCTGAGCACCAGGTCGGTGAGCGCCGGGTTGAAGCGCTGGCCCAGGACGAAGCCGACCGCCGCCCCGCCCACCGCGACCTCCCGGCGCGGGTGCTCCGCCACCCGGACGATCGTGCGGGCCACCAGTTCCGGCGCGTACACCGGCGGCGGCGGCTTGGTGAGGGTGCGGGTGTGGTTGCGGGAGTTCTCCCAGAACGGCGTCCCGATGCTCGCGGGCAGGATCGTGCTGACGGCCACCGGTGCGCCGTCCTGGGCCAGCTCCATCCGCAGGGAGTCGTAGAACGAGCGCAGGGCGAACTTGGAGGCCGTGTAAGGCGCGTGCATCGGCAGCGAGCGCACGCCCTCGACCGAGGCGATGCCGACGAGGACCCCGCCACCGGCGCGCAGCAGCGCGGGGACGGCCGCCTTGCTGGCGGCCACGTGGCCGAGGAGGTTCACCTCCACGACGCGGCGGAAGTCGACCAGCGGGGTCTGCAGGACGGTGCCGTAGACGCTGACGGCGGAGTCGTTGACCCAGGTGTCGATGCGCCCGAACCGCTCCTCGGCCTCCTGCACCAGGTGGTCCAGCGCGAGGGGGTCGGTGATGTCGGTCGGCACCGCCACCGCCCGCCCGCCGCTCGCGGTGATCTCCTCCACCAGCGTCCCGAGCGCGGCGGTGCTGCGCGAGGCGCAGACGACGGCCGCGCCCCGGCGGGCGAACTCCAGCGCCGTGGCCCGGCCGATCCCGCTCGACGCGCCGAGGACGACGACGACCTGCTCCCGCACCGGTCTGCTCATGGTGCTGGGCTACCCCGGCGCCGCCGACGGGAAACGGGGGTCCGGCGGGCGCTCAGGCCCCCTCGGTGCTGCGCAGCACCCCCATCATCGCCAGCTCGTCCTCCAGCGGTCCGCCCTGGTGCACGCAGGCCGCGAGGTCGGCGCGCAGCCGCTCGGCGTCCAGCCCCGCGCCGACGAGGACGAGCTCGGTGCGCCGCCGCGCCCCGCGCGGCCACGGGCCCCGCTCGAAGCGGACGGCGGCCCCGACGGTGTGCAGGACGAAGCGCTGCCCGTGGCCGTCGACGGCGAAGTGCACGAACCCCTTGACCCGGAAGACGCCGGAGGGCCGGGCGTCCAGCCAGCGCACGAAGGCCCGCGGGTCCAGCGGCGCCTCGCTGGTGAAGCTCACCGCGTCGTAGGCGGTGTGCAGGTGCTCGGCGTGGTCGGGCTCCTCGCCCAGCGCCAGCTGGCGCTGGCGGGGCGGGCCCACCTCGAACAGCAGCCGCGGGTCCACCCGCCCGTTCGCGGCCGGCACCACGGGCGCGAAGGCGTTCAGCTCGCGGCAGCGCGCGGCCACCCGGGCCAGCTGCTCGCCGTCCACGAGGTCGGTCTTGGTGAGCAGCAGCACGTCGGCCATCGCGACGTGGTCGTCCAGGCGCGGGTGGCGCGCGCGGGTCGCCTCGAACTCCACGGCGTCGACGGCGACGACCAGCCCGCCGTACTCCACGCCCGGGACCCGGCTGTCCAGCACCCGGCGCACCATGGCGGCGGGTTCGGCCACCCCGCTGGCCTCGATGAGCACGGCGTCCAGCCCCGGTCCGCGCCGGGGGGCGGTGAGGCGGGCCAGCAGCTCCTCCACCGTGCCGTCCTCGGTGGAGCAGCACAGGCAGCCGTTCTCCAGCGACACCGTGGCGTCGGCCCAGCCGGCGACGAGCAGCGCGTCGACGCCGACGGCGCCGAAGTCGTTGACGACGACTCCGAGGCGGACGTCGGCCGCCGAGCGCAGCAGCTGGTTGAGCACCGTCGTCTTGCCGGCGCCGAGGAAACCGGCCAAGACGACGACGGGGATCCCCGCGCGCGTCATCGTCCCGGACCGCGCCCGAGGCGCAGGTCGCCGGCCACGACGAGGTCGGCGGCGCCGCGCGAGGCGTCGACGAGCTCGGCGTTGGCGCCGTCGACGTCGCGGACCCAGGCGATCGCCGCGTCGCGGGGCTTGCCGAAGCGCCGGTGGCGGCCCACGAGGCGGTCGGTGCGCGCCCCGCCGGGGACGTCGACGAACCACACCTCGTCCAGCAGCGGGCGCACCGCTGCCCAGCCGCCGTCGGCCAGCAGCAGGTAGTTCCCCTCCGTCACCACCAGGGAGGTGTCCGCGAACACCGGGATGCTGCCGGCGACGGGCTGCTCGATCTCGCGGTCGAACGCCGGGGCGTAGACGACGGCCGGGTCCTGCTCGTGCGGCTGCGCCCGCAACCGCGCCAGCAGCGCGGCGTAGCCGGCGGCGTCGAAGGTGTCCGGGGCGCCCTTGCGCCCGCGCCGGCCGAGGCGCTCGAGCTCGACGTCGGCGAGGTGGAACCCGTCCATGGGGACGTGCTGGGCGCCGGGCACCGCCGCGGCCAGCGCCTGCGCCAGGGTCGTCTTCCCGGCGCCGGGCGGCCCGGTCAGCCCCAGCAGCGCCCGCCCGCCGGCGGCCAGCCGCGCGGCCCGCTCGACGAGGTCGGCGAAGGTGCGCACCGGACCCGCGCCCGGCTCCCCGCCCGGCTCGCCGGTCAGCTCGCCGGTCGGGTCCTGGATCGGGTCCGTGGCCATGCGGGCGACGGTACCCGCGCTCGTAGGGTGAGGCCCGTGAGCGCCGACCTGCCCGCCCCGACCGCCGGACCGACCGAGGAGCTGGTGGCCCGCGCCCGGGCGTGGGCGGCCGACGACCCCGACGAGCGCGACCGGGCGGAGCTGGCGCGGCTGCTGGCGGCCGCCGGGGACGGGGACGCGGCCGCGGCCGCCGACCTCGCGGACCGCTTCAGCGGCCCGCTGGAGTTCGGGACCGCGGGGCTGCGCGGGGCGCTGGGCGCCGGGCCGCACCGGATGAACCGGGCCGTCGTGCAGCGCGCGGCGGCTGGGCTGGGCGCGTGGCTGACCGGGCGCGCGGCGCGCCCGCGCGTCGTCGTCGGCTTCGACGCGCGGCACCGCTCGCGCGACTTCGCCGACGACTCCGCGGCCGTGCTCACCGCGGCCGGGTGCGAGGTGCTGCTGCTGCCGCGCGCGCTGCCCACCCCCGTCCTGGCGTGGGCGGTGCGCCGCACCGGCGCCGACGCGGGGGTGATGGTGACCGCCAGCCACAACCCCGCGCAGGACAACGGGTACAAGGTCTACCTCGGTGGCCGCGCGAGCACCGAGGAGGGGCGCGGGGTGCAGATCGTCCCGCCGGTGGACGCGGAGATCGCCGCGGAGATCGCCGCGGTCGGCCCCCTCGCGCAGCTGCCGCGCGCCGCGGGCGGCTGGAGCGTGCTCGGCGAGGACGTCGTCGAGGAGTACCTCGCCGCGGTCGTCGGCGCCGTCGCCCGCGAGGTCCCCCCGGGGGCGCCCGGCGTCCGCCTCGTCGTCACCCCGATGCACGGGGTGGGTGGTCCGGTGCTGCTGGAGGCGCTGCGCCGCAGCGGCTTCGAGGACGTGCACGTCGTCGCCGAGCAGGCCGACCCGGACCCTGACTTCCCCACCGTGCCGTTCCCCAACCCCGAGGAGGCGGGCGCCCTGGACCGGGCGCTGGCCCTGGCCGCCCAGGTCGGCGCCGACCTCGTGCTGGCGGTCGACCCCGACGCCGACCGCTGCTGCGTGGCCGTCCCCCGCCGCGGGGGCGGGGGTTTCCGCACGCTCAGCGGCGACGAGCTGGGGCGCGTCCTCGGCGACGAGCTCGCCGCCGAGGGTGCCGTGCTGGCCTGCTCGCTGGTCAGCTCGCAGGCCCTGGCCCGCACCGCCGCCCGCCGGGGCGCCTCCTTCGCCACCGCCCTCACCGGCTTCAAGTGGATCGCCCGGGTGCCCGGCCTGACGTTCGGCTACGAGGAGGCGATCGGCTACTGCGTCGCGCCGCAGGTCGTGCGCGACAAGGACGGGATCTCCGCCTCGGTGCTCGTGGCCGGCCTCGTGCGCCGCGAGCTGGCCGCCGGCCGCACCCTCGAGGACGTCCTCGACGACCTCGACCGCCTCGACGGCGTCCACCTCACCGCCCCCGTCACGCTGCGGGTGGACGACCCGGCGCTCACCGCCCGGGCCGTGGGCCGCCTGCGCGAGCACCCCCCGGCCACCCTCGGCGGCTCCCCCGTCACCACCGTCGACGACCTCGCCGACGGCGTCGACGGCCTGCCGCCCACCGAGGGCCTGCGCTTCCGGACCGCCGACGGCGCCCGCGTCGTCGTCCGCCCCAGCGGCACCGAGCCGAAGCTGAAGTGCTACTGCGAGGTCGTCGTGGACGTGCCCGCCGACGCCCCGGCGCAGGAGCTGGAGCGGGCGCGCGAGCGGGCCGCCGCGCAGCTGGAGCGGGTGCGCGCCGACGTCCGCGCGGCCACCGGCCTCGGCTGACGGCCTCGGCTGACGGCACCGCGCGGCGGGTGCGCGCCCGGTCCGGCCGCGGGGCTGACAGGACGGGGCGGCCGTGCCATGCTGGTCCCCGAGCCGGTCGGATCGGTGTGGGGAAGCTCCGGTCCGGCCGGCTCCCTCGTGCGGTGAACAGCCCCGCACCCCCTCCCCCTGCACCCC
Source organism: Kineococcus aridisoli (assembly GCF_050871885.1). NCBI lineage: Bacteria > Bacillati > Actinomycetota > Actinomycetes > Kineosporiales > Kineosporiaceae > Kineococcus > Kineococcus aridisoli. Next base: position 7,297 of record NZ_JBJLSF010000141.1, read on the forward strand.
TGGTCCCCGCCCCAGCCCGCCCCGCCCCGCCCGGCGCACCCGCCGAGACGACAAAGCCCCC
>NZ_JBJLSF010000142.1:0-7289 GCF_050871885.1 Kineococcus aridisoli
AGCCGCGGCCCGGACGCTCCCGTCCGCGCCGCGGCTCTCGCGCGTGCCGGCCCGCGCACCGGCCCGCGCACCGGCCCGAGGGGTGCTGCGCCGAGCGTTCGCCGCGGGGTCACCCGGAGGACGCCGCCAGGGCGCCGATCCGACCCCCGCGGGGCGACTCGGCGCGCGTGCTTGTCCCACAGGCGGTCGCGATCGACGTACGATGGCCGCGCTTCGTCCAACCCTGGAGGACTGATGTTCCGCAACCTCGTCGACCACCCGTGGGTGCTCGTCATCCTCGTCGTGCTGCTCATCGCGCTGTTCGGCAGCAAGCGGCTGCCCGACGCGGCGCGCGGCCTCGGCCGCTCGATGCGCATCTTCAAGAGCGAGGTCAAGGAGATGAAGAACGACGGCAAGGACGCCGACACCACCGCGGCCGCGAAGACCTCGGAGCCGACGCAGGTCGAGGGCAAGATCGCCGCGGAGCGCCTCGAGCAGACCGACGCCGAGCGCCAGTCCCGCGCCTCCTGAGCCGCCGCACCGACGTCTGACACCATCCCGCCATGGCCGTGCCCACCGTCCGCCGACGTGCGCCCAGGGACCCCGAGGGGCGCATGCCCCTCATGGACCACCTGAGGGAGCTGCGCAACCGCGTCTTCAAGGCCGCGGTCGCGCTGCTGCTCGGCAGCATCGCCGGCTGGTTCCTGTGGCGGGGCTGGAGCGGGTTCGACGGCGTCTTCCAGTACCTGCAGAAGCCGCTGCTGGACTTCGCCGCCGAGAAGAACATCGGTGACGTCAAGCTCAACTTCACCCAGGTCGGGCAGGCGTTCGACCTGGCGATCAAGGGCGCGATCTGGTGCGGCGTCATCGCCTCCAGCCCGTTCTGGATCTACCAGCTGTGGGCGTTCATCACCCCGGGGCTGACGAAGAAGGAGCGCCGGTACGCCATCGGCTTCATCGCCGCCGCCGTCCCGCTGTTCCTGGCCGGGGTGGCCATCGCCTACCTGGTCATGCCCAACGCGGTGCGCTTCCTCGTCGACTTCACGCCCGCGGACGCGGCCAACTTCATCGGCGCCGACGTCTACCTGGCGTTCGTGATGCGGATCATCCTGGCCTTCGGCCTGGGCTTCCTCATGCCGGTGGTGCTGGTGGGCCTCAACTTCGCCCACCTGATGTCGGGCAGGGCGATCCTCAAGCAGTGGCGCATCAGCGTCTTCCTGAGCTTCCTCTTCTCCGCCATCGTCACGCCCACCTCGGACATCACGACGATGGTCCTGCTGGCCTGCCCGCTGCTCTTCCTGTTCGCCGTGGCCACGGTCGTCTGCCTGCTCAACGACCGCCGCCGCTCGAAGAACTCCGACGAGCCCGACTACGGCCAGCTCAGCGACGACGAAGCCAGCGCGCTCTGACGCGCACCGGCTGAGGCGCGGGTGACCTCCCGGGGGCGGGTCGGCCTCCTCGTGAACCCGACGGCGGGTCGCGGAGCCGGCCGCGCCGCGGGCGAGCGGGTGCTCAGCGTGCTGCGCCGCGCCGGGCTGCAGGTCGTCGACGTCTCCGCCCGCGACCTCGAGGGCGCCCAGCGCGCCGCCCGCGAGCAGGTGGACGGCTTCGACGCCCTCGTCGTCGTCGGCGGTGACGGCCTCGTGCACGCCGGTGTCGGCGCCGTGGCCGGCACCTCCACCGCGCTGGGCATCGTCGCCGCCGGCACCGGCAACGACATCGCCCGCGGGCTCCGGCTGCCGCTGGGGGACCCGGTGCGCGCCGCCCAGCACGTCGCCGACGCCGTGCTCACCGGCAGCACCCGGGCCGTCGACGCGGTGCGCGTCACCACCGGCGGCACCGGGACCGCCGGGGGCGGCTGGTACGCCAGCATCCTCGCCTCCGGCGTCGACGCCCTCGTCAACGAGCGCGCCAACCGCTGGCGCTGGCCGCGGGGCCCGGCCCGCTACACCCTGGCCGCGCTGCGCGAGCTGGCCGTCGTGCGCGGCGTGCGGCTGCGGGTCGGCCTGGACGGGCTCACCCTCGAGCGCGAGGCGCTGCTCGTGGCGGTGGCCAACACCGGCTGCTACGGCGGCGGGATGCTCATGGCCCCGCAGGCCGACCCCACCGACGGCCTGCTCGACGTCGTCGTCGTCGACCGGCTCGCCCCGCTGGCCGCGCTGCGGGTCTTCCCGACGGTGCGCCGCGGCAGGCACCTGCAGCTGCCCGTGGTCTCGGTGCACCGCGCCCGCACCGTGCGGCTGGAGGCGCTGCCCGGTGGTGCCGTGCCGCGCCCGCACGCCGACGGCGAGCCGCTGGGCGAGCTGCCGATCACCTGCGAGGCGGTGCCGGGAGCGCTGCGGGTGCTGGCGCCGCCGGCGGCCGGCTGAGCGCCCCGGCGGGCCGGAGCGGCGCAGGTGGCTGCCCTGACGTACTGTCACCGCATGGCAAGCCCCGCGGAACGCTACGCGGCAGCGCGCCGTCGCACCGAGGAGTCCCGCACGGAGCTCGCGCAGTTCGCGGGCACGCTGGGCTTCGACCTCGACGGCTTCCAGCTGCAGGCGTGTCAGGCCCTGGAGGCCGGACGGGGCGTCCTCGTCGCCGCGCCGACGGGCGCCGGCAAGACGGTGGTCGGCGAGTTCGCCGCCCACCTGGCGCTGCGCACCGGCCGCAAGGCGTTCTACACCACGCCCATCAAGGCGCTGTCGAACCAGAAGTACGCCGAGCTCGTCGAGCGCCACGGCCCCGGCGCCGTCGGCCTGCTCACCGGCGACAACTCCGTCAACGGCGAGGCGCCCGTCGTCGTCATGACGACCGAGGTCCTGCGCAACATGCTCTACGCGGGCAGCTCGCTGCTGGACGGCCTCGGCTACGTGGTCATGGACGAGGTGCACTACCTCGCCGACCGCTCCCGCGGCGCCGTCTGGGAAGAGGTGATCATCCACCTGCCCCGCGACGTCCTCGTGGTCTCGCTGTCGGCCACCGTCAGCAACGCCGAGGAGTTCGGCGCCTGGCTGGGCACCGTGCGCGGCGACACCGAGGTCGTCGTCTCCGAGCACCGCCCGGTGCCGCTGTGGCAGCACCTGGCCGTCGGCACCCGCCTGTACGACCTGTTCACCGACCCCGACGGCGACCCGCTGGGCGGTGACGAGGGCTCGCTGGTGCCCGGGGCCATCGTCAACCCCGAGCTGGTGGCCATGTCGCGCCAGCAGCTGCGCACCGACCGGCTGAGCGCCGTCGGCGGCCGCGGGCGCCGGCGCGGGCAGCAGCGCGGCGCCGGTGGTGGGGGTGCGGGCGGCGGCTCGGGCCTGTCGCCGGGGCGCCCGGCCAGCCGGGCGCAGGTCCTCGACACCCTCGACGCCGCCGGCCTGCTGCCGGCCATCACGTTCATCTTCAGCCGCGCCGGCTGCGACGCGGCCGTGCAGCAGTGCGCGGCGTGGGGGCTGCGGCTGACCACGCCCGAGGAGGGCAAGGCGATCCGCGCGATCGCCGAGGAGCGCTGCGCGGAGATCCCCTCCTCCGACCTGGCCGTGCTGGGCTACTGGGAGTGGCTGGACGGGCTGGAGCGCGGTCTGGCCGCCCACCACGCGGGGCTGCTGCCGGTCTTCAAGGAGACCGTGGAGCACCTGTTCGCCGCCGGGCTCGTCAAGGCCGTCTTCGCCACCGAGACCCTCGCGCTGGGGGTGAACATGCCCGCCCGCTCGGTGGTCCTGGAACGGCTGGTGAAGTGGAACGGGCAGACCCACGTCGACATCACGCCGGGGGAGTACACCCAGCTGACCGGGCGCGCCGGGCGCCGCGGCATCGACGTCGAGGGCCACGCCGTCGTGCTGTGGGCGCCGGGCACCGACCCCGAGGCCGTCGCCGGCCTGGCCTCGCGGCGCACCTTCCCGCTGCGCTCCAGCTTCCGCCCCACCTACAACATGGCTGTCAACCTCGTCGAGCAGGTGGGCCGCGAACGCGCCCGCGACATCCTGGAGACCTCCTTCGCGCAGTTCCAGGCCGACCGCGCCGTCGTCGGGCAGGCGCAGCAGATCAAGAACCAGCAGGAGGCGCTGCGCGGCTACACCGAGGCCATGACCTGCCACCTGGGCGACTTCCGCGAGTACTTCGCGCTGCGCCAGGCCGTCGGCGAGCGCGAGAAGGAGCTCTCGCGCGCCGGCGCCGCCCAGCGGCGGGCCCAGGCGCAGGCCTCCGTCGAGACGCTCTCGCCCGGTGACGTCATCGCCCTGCCCGGAGGACGGCGCGCCACCTTCGGCGTCGTGCTCGACCTCGTGCCCGGCCGCGGCTTCGACGGGCCCAGCCCCCGGGTGCTCAGCCAGGACCGCCAGGTGCGCACCATCGCCGCGGAGGACTTCACCGCGGCCGTGGAGGCGATCGCCCGGGTGCGGGTGCCCAAGCAGTTCAACTGGCGCAGCCCCCAGGAGCGGCGCGACCTGGCCTCCTCGCTGCGCAACGCGCTGGCCGAGATCGGCGGCGGCGACGTGCCGCGCCGGCGCGGGGGCCCGGCCGCGGCCGCGGAGGACCCGGTGCTGGCCGAGCTGCGCCAGCGGCTGCGCGCCCACCCCTGCCACGGCTGCGCCGACCGCGAGGAGCACGCCCGCTGGGCCGTGCGCGAGGAGAAGCTGCGTCGCGACACCCAGGGCCTGCAGCGCAAGATCGAGGGGCGCACCGGCACCATCGCCCGCACCTTCGACCGGGTGTGCGACCTGCTCGCCGAGCTGGGCTACCTCACCCCCGACGGGCAGGCCGTCACCGACGCCGGGCGCACGCTGCGGCGCATCAACGCCGAGACGGACCTGCTCGTCGCCCAGTGCCTGCGCCAGGGCGTGTGGGCGGGGCTGTCGCCGGCCGACCTGGCCGCCGCGGTGTCCGCGCTCGTGCACGAGTCGCGCCGCGACGAGGGCGGGCGGCCCGAGCGCACCCCGCGCAAGGCGGAGGCGGCCATCGGCGCCATGCACCGGCTGTGGAGCGAGCTGACCGACCGCGAGGACGAGCACCGCGTGCCCACCACGCGCGAACCCGATCCCGGGCTGGCCTGGGCGGTGCACCGGTGGGCCTCGGGCCACCGCCTGGACGCCGTCCTGCGCGACGCCGACCTCGCCGCCGGCGACTTCGTGCGCCGCTGCAAGCAGCTGGTGGACCTGCTGGACCAGGTGGCCGTCGCCTCGCTGGACCCCGGCGTGCGCTCGGCGGCGCGCGACGCCGTCGACGTGGTGCGCCGCGGGGTCGTGGCGCACACCTCCCTCACCTGAGCCGGCGCCGCCGACGGGGGAGGGGCGGGCTCAGGAGAGGGCCTGCGCGCACGCCGCGAGGACCCGCTCCACGCTGGAGCCCAGGCCCCAGCGCCGCACCAGCGCGGCGAGCGCCACCGGGTCGGCCGGCTCGCGCGGCAGCGCGTCCTCGACGTGCGGCACCGGCGCCTCGCGGGCCGTGCGCACCACCACCGGGGCCGCGGCCAGGTAGTCGCGGGCGGCCAGCAGCTTGCCGCGCTGCCCCGGCGACAGCCCCGAGGCCGGGTCGTCGGCGGCCGCCAGCAGGGCGTCGAGGTCGCCGAAGCGCGCCAGCAGCGCGGCGGCCGTCTTCTCCCCGATGCCCGCTACCCCGGGCAGCCCGTCCGAGGGGTCCCCGCGCAGGACCGCCAGGTCGGCGTACGCCTGCCCCGTCGCCACCCCGTACCGGGCCGCCAGCCACGCCTGGTCGACCGCCTCCGCCCTGCGCACGCCCTTCCCGCAGTACAGGACCCGCACCTGCGCGGCGTCGTCGACGAGCTGGAACATGTCGCGGTCGCCGGTGACGACGTCGACCGGTCCGTCGGCGCGGTCGGTGAGCGCGGCCAGCACGTCGTCGGCCTCGTGGCCGGGGCAGCCCGCGCGCGCGAGGCCGAGCGCGGCGAGGACGTCGACGATGACGTCCACCTGCGGCAGCAGGGCGGCGGGGGCCTCCTCCCCGCCGTCGGCGGCGACCCGGTGCGCCTTGTAGGAGGGCAGCGCCCGCACCCGGAAGGCGGGCCGCCAGTCCTCGTCCCAGCAGGCCACCAGCCGGGCGGGGCGGTGGGTGGCCACGAGGAGGGCGATCGCGTCCAGGAAGCCGCGGACGGCGTTGACGGGGGTGCCGTCCGGGGCGGTCACCGACTCCGGCACGCCGTGGAAGGCGCGGAAGTAGAGGGAGGCGGAGTCGAGGAGCATCGTGCGCCCGTCGGGCCGACCGGTGGCAGGTGGCATGCGGAGGATCCTCGCACCCGGCGGCTCCACCGGACGGACCCCGAACCTCCTCCCAACGGGTGACTCCGGCGCGTCGCGGCGGAGGCATCCTGTGAGGGTGGACGCGGTCCACACCGAACGCTCAGCTCGTCAGGGGGGAACCGACCATGACCACCAGCCACACCGCCATCAGCTCGCGCCCGCGGCGTCGTCGCCTCGGCGCACTGGCCGCGGGTGGCGCCGCCGTCCTCGCCCTCGGCCTCGGCGCCTGCAGCGGCGGTGACGACGCCGCCGCTCCGGCACCGTCCGCGGCGACGGCCTCGCCGGCGACCCAGCTGACCGCCTTCGAGGCCGTGCAGGCATCGGCGCAGCAGTCCAAGGAGGCCGGCAGCGCCAAGTTCTCCCTGGCCGTGTCCGGCACCGCCGAGGGCCAGGCCGTGAACCTCACCGGTGACGGCGCCTTCGACGCGGCCACCGGCGCCTTCGAGATGAAGATGGCGCTGCCCGCCGAGATGGGCGGCACGGCGCTGACGATGCGGCTGGTCGACGGCACGGCGTACGTGTCCGGCGCACCGCTGACCGCCGAGGGCCAGTGGCTGCAGATGCCGCTGGACGCGGTGGCGGCGGGCGGTCTGGACACCTCCTCGATGGACCCGACCAAGACGCTGGAGCAGCTGCAGGCCGTCGCCGACGACGTGCGGGAGGTCCCGGCGGAGACCGTCCGCGGCGTCCAGGCCAAGGGCTACGCCGGCACCATCGACGTGGCGAAGGCGATGGAGCTGCTGCCGCCGGAGCAGCGCACCGCCGACGCGGCGGCCGCCGCCGAGCAGATCGGCGACATCCCGTTCACCCTGTACGTCGACGAGCAGAACCGGCCGGTGCGCATGACCGAGCAGGTCACCGTCGAGGGCACGACGATGGACGTCACGATGGACTACTACGACTGGGGCTCCGACGTCGACGTGGCCGCTCCGGACCCGGCCACCGTGACGCAGGCCCCGGCGCTCGACGGCGCGGCCCCGGCCACCGCCCCCGCCGCGGCCGCGGCCGCCTGACCCTCGGGTCGAGCCCGAGACCGCGCGTCCCACCCGCCCGCGGTCCCGCCCTGCCGGGCGGGGCCGCGGGCGC
>NZ_JBJLSF010000143.1:0-7045 GCF_050871885.1 Kineococcus aridisoli
GCCGCCCGAGGGTCCTCTCGGGCGGCGGGCGCTCGCGCGTCGCGGGGCGGTCGGTGCCCTGGGTGGGATTCGAACCCACACTGGATCGAGTTTGAGTCGATTGCCTCTGCCGGTTGGGCTACCAGGGCGGCGCCGGACGGGGGACCGCCCGGGTGCCCGATCACCCTACCGGTGCAGCGCAGCCGTCTCGCGCGCCCCAGCCCCACGACGGCGGGTCGTAGGCCGTCTAGGATGCCTGCGTGACCAACACTGCCGACACCGCCGCCTCCTCTCCCACGACCACGCGTCGGGTGGTCGTCGCGGAGGACGAGGCGATCATCCGCCTGGACATCGTGGAGATGCTCACCGAGGCCGGCTACGACGTGGTCGGCCAGGCGGGCGACGGTGAGCAGGCCGTCGCGCTCGCGGAGGAGCACAAGCCCGACCTCGTCGTCATGGACATCAAGATGCCCGTGCTGGACGGCATCTCGGCGGCCGAGCGGATCGCGAAGGCGCGCATCGCCCCCGTCGTCCTGCTGACCGCGTTCTCCCAGGCCGAGCTCGTCGAGCGGGCCCGCGACGCCGGGGCCATGGCCTACGTCGTCAAGCCGTTCACCTCCGCCGACCTGCTGCCGGCCGTCGAGATCGCCGTGAGCCGCTACCAGCAGATCATGGCCCTGGAGGACGAGGTCGCCGACCTCGCCGACCGCTTCGAGACCCGCAAGCTCGTCGACCGCGCCAAGTCCAAGCTGCAGACCCAGTTCGGCATGACCGAGCCCGAGGCCTTCCGCTGGATCCAGAAGACCTCGATGGACAAGCGCCTGACGATGCGCGAGGTCGCCACGACCGTCATCAGCGCGGGCGACGACCGCGCCTGAGGCGCCCCGCCCGCTCCCGGGCGCGCCGCCCGCGCTGCACCGGTGCCGCGCGGGCACCCGGCGGCACCGCCGCCGCCGGTCGCCCCGCGCCGCTCCACCGTGCCCGCTCCCGGGTGGGGCGCGCAGTCACTCCGGTCACTCCCGCGTCACCCCGAGCGCACATTTGCACACTGCAACGCTCCTCGGCTGGCCGATCTGTGTAACGACCCGGTGAACACGTGCACGAGTCGTCCCCGTTCCGCACGGCCTTCCCCTACTGTTCACCCCGGCTCCACCGCTCTCGGGTGGGTGCTCGCGGGTGGCGCCCAGGTGCCTCCGCGCCCACGGCTCAGGAGGACGACCCAGTGCGCCCCATCGTCAAGATCGCGACCCCGGTCGCAGCCGCCGCCCTGCTGCTCGCCGCCTGCGGCGGAACCACCGGCGGCAGCAGCGACACCGCCCCGTCCGGTGCCGCCTCCGGCGGGGGCGACTGCCCCGAGGGCATCGCCATCGGCTTCTTCGGTGCGCTGACCGGTCCCGACGCCAACCTCGGCGTCAACATCAACAACGGCGTCAAGCTCGCCGTCGACGAGCACAACGCCGAGTCCGGCGCCTGCCAGGTCGCGGTCCAGGAGTACGACTCCCAGGGTCTGCCCGACCAGGCCACCGGTCTGGCCACCCAGGCCGTCGGCGACGAGAAGGTCGTCGGCATCGTCGGGCCCGCCTTCTCCGGCGAGTCCAAGGTCGCCGACCCGATCTTCGACGAGGCGGGCCTGGTCGGCATCACGCCGTCCGCGACGAACCCGGCCCTGTCCGAGAACGGGTGGAAGACCTTCTTCCGGGTGCTGGGCAACGACGCCACCCAGGGGCCGGCCGCCGCCACCTACATCACGGACACCCTCGGCAAGCAGAAGGTCTACGTCGTCGACGACGCGACCGAGTACGGCAAGGGCCTGGCCGACCTCGTCCGCCAGGACCTCGGCGCGGCCAAGGTGAAGGACAACACCGTCCAGAAGGGCCAGACGGACTTCTCCGCGGTCGTCTCCGACATCCGCTCCAGCGGTGCGGACGCGGTCTTCTTCGGCGGCTACTACGCCGAGGCCGGCCTGCTGCTCAAGCAGATGCGCGACGCGGGGCTGACCCAGGAGCAGGTGGCCTTCGTCTCCGACGACGGCGCCAAGGACCAGGGCCTGATCGAGGCCGCCGGCGGTCCCGCGGCCGAGGGCGCGATCCTCACCTGCCCGTGCCTGCCGCCGGAGGAGGCCGAGGGCACCTTCGCCGCCGACTACGAGGAGGCCTACGGCACCGCGCCGGCCACGTACTCCGCCGAGGGCTACGACGCCGCGACGATCCTGCTCGAGGGCATCTCCGAGGGCAACGTCACCCGCGAGGACCTGCTGTCCTACGTGAAGTCCTACGACGCCCCCGGCGTCACCAAGCAGCTGAAGTTCGACGAGAAGGGCGAGCCCAGCGAGATCAGCGTGTGGGCCTACAAGGTGCAGAACGGCGCGATCGTCGCCGACCAGGAGATCGGTTCCTGATTCCGCCCATCCCGCGACCCCACCCGCCCCGCGCGGGTGGGGTCGCGGTCCGTCCAGCGGGGTCGCCGAGTCGTCGGCGCCCCCCGAGCACCGGTGGTACACCCTGAACACCTTCCTCGACCTGACCTTCACGGGTCTCGTGGTCGGCGCCGTCTACGGCCTCTTCGCCCTCGGGTACACGTTGGTCTACGGCGTCCTGCGACTCATCAACTTCGCCCACTCCGAAGTCTTCATGTGGGGCAGCTTCGCCGCCGTCTGGTGCATGACCCTCTTCGGCGCCCGCGCCGGCACGGGCGTCCTGCCGGCGATCGGCCTGCTGCTGGCCGCGCTCGTGGCGGCGATGCTCGTCAGCGGCGGTGTCGCCCTGCTCGTCGAGCGCGTCGCCTACCGCCGCCTGCGGGAGAAGAACTCGCCGCCGCTGGTCGCCCTCATCTCGGCCATCGGCGCCTCCTTCGTGCTCTCCGAGCTCATGGGCCTGCGCGACCGCGTCGCCGGCTGGCTGAACCTGTCCGGGCCGCTGGCCCCCTACGTCGACCGGGCCCGCGAGTACACGCAGTTCACCAACCCGCTGGCCAACGTGGAGATCGTCAACCTCGGCGGCTTCTCCGTGCGCAGCAACCAGGTCATCGTCCTCGTCGCGGCGCTGCTCATGATGCTGGCGCTCGACCAGTTCGTGCGCCGCTCGCGGCTGGGTCGCGGTGTGCGGGCCGTCTCGCAGGACCCGGAGGCGGCCGCCCTCATGGGCGTCAACCAGAAGCGCGTCATCCAACTGACGTTCCTCATCGGCGGGCTGATGGCCGGTGCGGCCGCGCTGCTGTACATGATCCACATCGGGGTCACCCGGTTCAACATCGGCTTCATCCTCGGCATCAAGGCCTTCACCGCCGCCGTCCTCGGCGGCATCGGCAACATCCGCGGTGCGCTGCTGGGCGGCCTCGTCCTCGGCCTCGCGGAGAACTACGGCTCGCAGCTGTTCGGGGCGGCGTGGAAGGACGTGGTGGCGTTCGCGCTCCTCGTCGTCGTCCTGCTCTTCCGGCCCACCGGGCTGCTGGGCGAGTCCCTCGGGAAGGCACGCGCATGAGCACCACCGCACCCCGTCCCGCCGAGCGCCGGTCCCTCGGCGACCGCTGGCACGACGCCCCCCGCGTCCTGAAGGTCCTCGTCTGGGCCCTCGTCGCGCTGTTCTTCTTCGCCCTGCCGCTCATCAACCCGCCGCTGCTGTCCACGCCGGACTCCGACTTCGGCTCGGTGCTCTTCACGGTCGCCGGCTACGGGCTGGTGGCGCTGGGGCTGAACATCGTCCTGGGGTACGCCGGTCTGCTGGACCTCGGCTACGTCGGCTTCTACGCCGTCGGCGCGTACACCGTGGGCGTCTTCGGGTCCCTGCACGGGGACCTGCCGTGGCCGATCCTCGTCATCCTCGCGGTGACCGTCTCCACGGCCAGCGGTCTGCTGCTGGGCGCCCCCACGCTGCGCGTGCGGGGGGACTACCTGGCGATCGTGACCCTGGGCTTCGGCGAGATCATCCGGCTCGTCGCCCTCAACTCCGAGTTCCTCAACCAGGCGCGCGGCATCCAGGACATCCCGCGCCCGCCGAGCCTGGAGCTGTTCGAGCTGCCGACGCTGTCCTGGGACGGCCCGGTGGCGACGGTGGACCTCAGCGACACCTCGGTGTTCGCGAAGTTCGGCCTGCTGGACGGCGTCCCGTACTACTGGCTCGCGCTGGTGTTCATCATCCTGATCCTCGTCGGGGACACGCTGCTGCAGAACAGCCGGGTCGGACGCGCCTGGGAGGCCACCCGCGAGGACGAGGAGGCCGCCGAGCTCAACGGCGTCCCCACCTTCCGCTACAAGCTGCTGGCGTTCGCGATGGGTGCGTTCATCGGCGGGCTGTCCGGCGCGCTGTTCGCCTCGCGGCAGGGTTCCATCAACCCCGAGACGTTCATCATCAACCTGTCGATGCTCTTCCTGGCGGCCGTCGTCGTCGGCGGTCAGGGCAACCGCTGGGGCGCCCTGGCCGGTGCCGTCGTCGTGGGCTACCTGCCCGAGCGCTTCCGCGAGGTCGCCGACTTCCGCGTGCTGGTCTTCGGGCTGCTCCTGCTGCTGCTGGCGAACTTCCGCCCGCAGGGCCTGCTGCCACCGCGGCGCGCACGGCGGGCCCGGAAGGCGACCCGGCAGCTGCAGCACCTGGAAGGGACCGAGGGAGGCGCACGTGCCTGAGCTGACGAAGGACGACCGCTCCGCGCAGGCGGGGCCCGCCGGGCGGCCGCTGCTGTCCATGGAGTCCGTCACCCTGCGCTTCGGCGGTGTCGTCGCCCTGAACGAGGTGTCCTTCGACATCCGCGAGGGGGAGATCCTGGGGCTCATCGGCCCCAACGGGGCCGGCAAGACCACGGCCTTCAACGCGCTGACCGGCGTCTACCAGCCCACCTCCGGCCGCGTCGTCTTCGACGGCCAGCCGCTGGGCAAGCGCAAGCGGTACCAGATCAACCGGCTGGGGATCGCCCGCACGTTCCAGAACATCCGGCTGTTCGGCAACATGACGGCGCGGGAGAACGTCCTCGTCGGAGCCGACTCCCACCACCGCTCCGGCGTGCTGAACTCGCTCTTCCGGCTGCCGCTGCACCGGCGCGAGACCCGCGAGGGGCTGCAGCTGGCCGACGAGCTGCTGGAGATGATGGACCTCGGCCACCGCGGCGACGACCTGGCGCGCAACCTCTCCTACGGCGAGCAGCGCCGCCTGGAGATCGCCCGGGCGCTGGCCACCCGGCCCAAGCTGCTGTGCCTGGACGAGCCCGCGGCCGGGTTCAACCCGGTGGAGAAGCAGCGCCTGATGGACCTCATCCGCCGGGTGCGCGACCTGGGCAACACCGTGCTGCTCATCGAGCACGACATGCGGCTGGTCATGGGGGTCACCGACCGCATCGTGGTCCTGGAGTTCGGCAAGAAGATCGCCGAGGGGGCGCCCGAGCAGATCCGCAACGACCCCGCCGTCATCGCCGCCTACCTGGGCGTCGACGACGACCAGCTGTCCGAGGAGGACGAGCACCTGTGAGCGAGCAGAGCGCGGTCGGCGCGCCGCAGCGCGCCCTCGGCGAGGACCAGCTCGTCGTGGAGGGCCTCAGCGTCAACTACGGCCGCATCGAGGCCATCCGCGACGTCTCCTTCCGGGTGCCGGCCGGCAGCATCGCCACCCTCATCGGGGCCAACGGCGCCGGCAAGACGACGACCCTGAAGACGGTCTCCGGGCTGCGCAGCGTGCGGGCGGGCCGCATCCTCTTCGAAGGCGAGGACATCACCCGGGTGCCCTCGTACAAGCTCGTCCAGCGCGGGCTCTGCCAGGCGCCGGAGGGGCGGGGCACCTTCGTCGGCATGACCGTCGAGGAGAACCTCGACATGGGCGCCTACACCCGCAAGGACCGGCGCTCGGCCGCCTACCGCTCCGACCTCGAGCGCGTCTACACGCTCTTCCCGCGCCTGCTGGAGCGCCGCTCCCAGCCGGCCGGGACGATGTCCGGCGGTGAGCAGCAGATGCTCGCCATCGGCCGGGCGCTCATGAGCCGGCCCCGGGTGCTGCTGCTGGACGAGCCGTCGATGGGTCTGGCGCCCAAGCTCATCCAGCAGATCTTCTCCATCGTCGTGGAGATCAACCGGCAGGGCACCACGGTCCTGCTCGTGGAGCAGAACGCCGCCCAGGCCCTGCGCACCGCGGACCTGGCCTACGTGCTGGAGACCGGCTCGGTGGTGCGCTCGGGCACGGGCGCGGAGCTGGCGGCCGACGACTCGATCCGCGCCGCCTACCTCGGCGGCGACGTCTAGGACGGGTCCGCGTCGGCCGGGCGCGAGCCCGCAGCGGGCCGGTCGGGGGGTTCCACCGAGGTGGATCTTCCGTCCGGCCCGCTCCTGCTCTAGTGTCCGCTTCCAGCCGCCGCGGGCGGTCACCGGTAGCGGGGGCCCGGTCTGCTCCAGGTGCACGCGCCGACGTGCGTGCGGAAGGGGATCACGTGCCACGACCCGCTGTCGAGGTCCGCGAGGCGAGCGCCGCCGACGTGGACGTCCTCATGGACCTGTACAACTCCGCCCGCTTCGACCAGGGCCAGCTGCGCGCCTCCGTCGACAACGTCCGCAGCCGGCTGCTGGAGGCGCTGCACCACGGTGAGGCCCGGGTGCTGCTGGCCTCCCTGGGCGCCGAGCCCGTCGGCTACGCCCTGCTGACGACGTCGCCGCTGCTGCCCCTGGGCAACCCCGCCGGTCCCAGCGTCGAGCACCTGCACGTCGTGCCCGGCCACCGCCGCCGCGGTGTCGGGCGCGCCCTGCTGCGCCGCGCGCTGCACCTGGCGGAGGCCGAGGGCGCCGAGCAGCTCGCCTGCACGGTGCTGCCCGGGGACCGCGACTACACCCGCTACGTGGCCCGGCTGGGCTTCGCCCCCGTCGTGGTGCGCCGCGCCGTGGCGCTGCCCGTCCTGCGCCGCCGCCTGGCCGAGGGCGGCTCGGCCCCGGCCGGCGCCACCGACGTCGTCGCCCGCCGCCGCTCGCTGCGCGCCCGGCTGGCCCGGGCCGGCGGCCAGCCCCCGGCCCGGGCCGTCGCCCCGCCGGCGAGCGTGCCGCCCGGGGTCCCGACGGCCTCCTGAGCCCGTCCGGCCCGGCTGAGCCCGCCCGGACCCGGCT
>NZ_JBJLSF010000144.1:0-6840 GCF_050871885.1 Kineococcus aridisoli
GACGGCCCGGTCCCCCGCGGGGGACCGGGCCGTCGCGCGTCCGGGCGGACCGGGCGGTCGGGTGGGCCCGGGGGCCTCAGGCCGGCTGCGGCCCGTCGTCGTCCTCGGCGCTGAGCCCCGGCTCCTCGTCGACGACGTCGAGCAGCTGCACGATGTTCGTCGTCTCGATGAGGAACTTCACGACCGCCGGCGGGCGGATGAGCGTCACGCGCCGCCCCCGCGAGCGCGAGGCCAGCCGGGCCAGGAAGGCCAGCCCCGTCGAGTCCATGAAGGTCACGTGGTGGGCGTCGACCTGCAGCGGCCGCCCCGACGTCAGGGCGTCCTCGGCCGCTTCCAGCAGGTCCGGCCCGAGCTCGGCGTCGATCTCCCCGGTCAGCACGACCCGCGTCGCCCGCGGTTCGTAGAGCACGTGCACCGAGCCGGGGTCCACCGAGCGCACCTCGGGCACCCGGGGCGCCTCGCCCGGCGGTGTCGCGTCGTTCGTCATGGGTCCTCCGCAGTCCGCGCGCAGCATCACCGTGCCCGGCTTCTGCAGGCAGCGGATGTCCGTCCGCACGGCCTCCACCGCGCGGTGGGCCGGCCGTCCCCCGCGCCACCCTCGACGCGCGTTCCGTCCGACCCCCCTGCATGCTAGCCATCGAGGTCCGCGCCGCCGTCGCGCACCTGCGACGTCCGACGCACCCGAGGAGCACCGCCCCCCATGCCCGGCAGCCGTCCGCAGCCGCTCGCCCTGGGCGAGCCCGCCGCCGTGCTGCTGCTGGACGCCCCCGAGGACGCCGCCGCCGGGGCCTGCCCGGACGTGCTGGCCGGTGACGGGGCCGCCCGCGCGCTGGCCGGTGCCGCCGACGACGAGCTGCCCGCCGACCTCGACGCCTTCCGCCGCGACGCCGGGCTGCCGGAGCACGCCGCCTGGCAGCGCGTGCGCGAGGGTGCCGACGTGCCCGGCGCCCTGCTGCCCGACGGGCTGTGGCTGGTCGCCGGCCGGGTCGCCGGGCGCGGCCAGCTGCTCGTCGCGCTGCTGCACGCCGAGGGTGGAGCCGGGCGGCGGGCGCCGGCGGACGCCGGGGAGCCCGGGCCGGACCCCGCGGCGAGCGCGCTGGCCGCCGGCCCCGGGATGGCCCTGTCGGGGCTGCGGGCAGGGCGCGCGCTCGTCGACTGGGTCGACGCCGGCTACACCCGCACCACCGGCACCGCGGCCGCGGAGGTCCTGGGCGGACCCGGCCCGCGGCTGGTGCGCAGCCTCGGCGGGGCGCCCGACCCGGTCGAGGACGCCCCCGGCGCCCCCCTCGCCGCGGCGCGCGCCGGGCTGCGCCGCGCGCTGGAGGGCGGCGAGCCGGTCGCCGCCACCGTGGTCGACGTGCGCGCCGACGGCACGCGCTTCCTGCACGAGGTGCGCACCACCGCGCTGCGCGACCGCTGCGGCCGGGTGCGCGGCGTGCTCTCCCGGCACGCCGACGTCACCGGCCGCGCCGCCGACGAGGCCGGTGCCGCCCGCGCCGCCGAGCTGCGCACCGCGCGGCAGCTGCAGGTGCTGCGCGACCTGGACGCCGTCGTGGTCGCGGGCGAGGAGGACGTGCCCGCGGGGCTGCGGGCGCTCGTGCGGGCGCTCGGCGGGCAGGTGGTGGCCGCCGCGCTCGTCGCCCTCACCGTGGAGCGCCCCGCCGGGCCGGCCGCGGAGGTCGAGGTCGTCGCCGCGCACGGTGCGCAGCTGCACGCCCTCGCCGGCCGCCGGCTGCGCCTGGAGCGCCCCCCGGCCGCCGACGCCCTGCTCGACGGCCTGCTCGGCGCCGCCGACGGCCCGGCCGCGCTCGCCGACCTCGCCCGCGAGGCCGCCCCCGGCAGCCCCACGGCGTGGCTGGCCGCCCTCGTGCCCTCCCCGGCGGCGCTGGTGCTGCCGCTGCGGGGCCGCGAGGACGTCGTGGGGGCGCTCGTCGTGCTCCCCCGCGAGGAGGGGCTGCACGACGGCGACGCCACCGTGCTCGGCGGGGCCGCCCGCCGGGCCGGGTTGCTCGTGGAGAACGCACGACTGCACGCACGGGAGCACGCCTTGGCGGAGACGCTGCAGCGCAGCATGTTGCCCGACCAGTCCGGCATCGACGGGATCGACGGCCTGGACGTCTGGACGTTCTACGCCTCCAACGCCGACGCCGCGCAGGTGGGCGGCGACTGGTACGACGTGCTGCCCGCGCCCGAGGGCGGGTCCGCCGTGGCCGGCGTCGTCATCGGCGACGTCGTCGGCCACGACGTCGAGGCCGCCGCCGCCATGGGCCAGATCCGCTCCGCGCTGCGCTCGGCCGCCCACGACTTCGACGACCCCGGCAGCGTCCTCATGCGCGTCGACCAGCTCGCCGCCGGCATGCGGGTGCGGCGGATGGCCAGCCTGGTCTACGCCACCCTCCAGCGCCTGGACGACGGCGGCTGGGAGATGGCCTGGTCCAGCGCCGGGCACCTGCCGCCGCTGCTGCGCCGCGGCGGCGGCCAGGGCGCCGAGGAGGGCGGCGCGCAGCGCGTGGACGTGCTCAGCGACGCCACCGGCACCCTCGTCGGGCTCGGCGAGCGCCCCCGGCCCACCCGCGAGCGCGCCCTGGGCCCCGGCGACGTGCTCGTCTTCTACACCGACGGCCTCATCGAGACCCGCAGCCGGCCCATGCGCGACGGCCTGGAGGTCCTCGTGGAGGTGCTGGCCACCTCCCGCGCGCGCGACGCCGCCGGCATCGGCGAGGAGCTGCTGCAGGGCCTGGGCGACTCCCCGGAGGACGACACCGCCATCGTCGTCGTGCGGGTCCCGGAGGAGTCCGAGCTGGCGGGCGGGCCGCTGCCCACCGCCGACACCCCGCGGCGGCGGCGCTGGCAGCTGCCCTCCGAGCCGTCCTCGATCGGCAAGGCCCGCCACGCCACCCTGCGCGCCTGCGCGGTCTGGGGCCTGGACATCGGCCCGCGCGCCGAGATCGTCGTCTCCGAGCTGGTGGCCAACGCCGTGCTGCACGGCTGGGGGACGGTGGGGCTGCGGCTGTTCGACCTGCCCGGTGCGCTGCGCATCGAGGTCGAGGACGACAGCCCCGAGGAGCCCGCCGTCGTCGAGGCCCGCCCCGACGGCGCGGGCGGGCACGGCATGCGGCTGGTCGCCTCGCTGGGGCGCTGGGGCACCGTGCGCACCCGGCGGGGCAAGATCGTGTGGGTCGAGATCCCGACCGGGCCCGCCGGCGGGGACGAAGGGAGCACGAACCCGTGAGCACCGGCACCAACCTGCTGGGCGGACCGCCGCCCACCCACCTGCCCGCCGACGAGGCCGTCGACGCCGCCCTGGCCGCCGGCACCGCGCCGACCGAGGTCGCCGCGCAGCACCCGGCCGCCTCGCTGCCGTGGGCGCTGCTGGCCGAGCAGGCGCTGGCGGCGGGGGAGAGCATCCCCGCCTACGCCTTCGCCCGCACCGGCTACCACCGCGGCCTGGACGCGCTGCGCCGCGCCGGCTGGCGCGGGCACGGCCCGGTGCCGTGGTCGCACGAGCCCAACCGCGGCTTCCTGCGGGCGCTGGCGGCCCTGCAGCGCGCCGCGGCCGCCATCGGCGAGGGCGTGGAGGCGGACCGCTGCCGGCAGTTCCTCGCCGACTGCGACCCGGCCGCGGCCCGCGAGCTGCTGCCCTCGTGAGCCCGGCGGCCTCCCGCGCGGCCACCCCCGAGGCGCCCGTGGTCGTCGTGGGCGCCGGCATCTCCGGGCTGGCGTGCGCGCGCGTGCTGGCCGACGCCGACGTGCCGGTGCGCGTGCTCGACCGCGGGCGCCGCCCCGGCGGGCGCATGAGCGGGCGCCGGGTGGAGACGGCGGTGGGCGTGCGGGTGGCCGACCTCGGCGCCTCCTACTTCACCGCCTCCGGCGACGGATTCCGCGCGCAGGTCGAGGACTGGCGGGCGCGCGGGCTGGCGCGGCCGTGGACCGACGCCTTCCACAGCGTCTCCGGCCGCGCCCGCGACGGCGCCCGCCTCGGCGAGCGCGGCCGGCCCGGTCCGGTGCGCTGGGGCGCCGCCGGCGGGCTGCGCTCGCTGCTGGACGACCTCGTCGCCCCGCCCGGGCGCGCACCGCTCGACCTCGTCAGCGGCCGGGACGTCGAGGCCGTGGACGCCACCGCCGAGGGTGCGCTCGTCGACGGCCGGCCCGCGGCGGCCGTCGTGCTGGCCGTGCCCGACCCGCAGGCCGCCGACCTGCTGCCGCGGATGGTCGCCACCCGCCTCGACGTCTCCGCCCGCTGGAACTGGCGCCCGTGCATCGCCGTCTACGCCGCCTGGCCGCAGCGGTGGTGGCCGGACTTCGACGGCGCCTTCGTCAACGACTCCGACCTGCTGGTCTTCCTCGCCGACGACGGCGCCCGCCGCGGTGACGGCGCCCCCGTCCTCGTCGCCCACACCGCTCCCGACTTCTCCGGCGAGCACCTGGACGCACCGGTCTCCGCCGTGGCGCCGGTGCTCGCCGAGCTCGGCCCGCTGCTGACCGGCGAGCCGACCCCGCCGCCGTCCTGGGGCCGGGCGCACCGCTGGTCGCTGGCCCAGCCGCTGCGCCAGCACGCCGACTCCCCGTTCGGCTTCGACGAGGCCAGCTCGCTGGCCGTGTGCGGCGACGCGTGGGGGGAGCGCTCCAGGGTGGAGACGGCGTGGGAGTCCGGCACCGCGCTGGGGCGTCACCTGGCGGAGCGCTTCGCGCGCTGAGGGCGCCGCCGCAGCCGGTAGGCTCGGTGCGGTCTGCGGCGACCCCCTGCGGGTGGTCCGTGCGGCCGGGAAGCACCCGGACAGTCGTGTCACCGAGGAAGCAGGGAGTCTCATGCCCGCGATCGTGCTCGTCGGCGCCCAGTGGGGGGACGAGGGCAAGGGCAAGGCCACCGACGCCCTCGGCGCCCGCGTCGACTACGTCGTGAAGTTCAACGGCGGCAACAACGCCGGCCACACCGTCGTCGTCGGCGACGAGAAGTACGCCCTGCACCTGCTGCCCTCGGGCATCCTCACCCCGGGCGTCACCCCCGTCATCGGCAACGGCGTCGTCGTCGACCCCGGCGTGCTCTTCGAGGAGATCGACGCCCTCACCGCCCGCGGCGTCGACTGCTCCAAGCTGCTGGTGTCCGCCTCGGCGCACGTCATCGCCCCCTACAACCGGGTGCTGGACCAGGTGACCGAGCGCTTCCTCGGCAAGCGCAAGATCGGCACCACCGGCCGCGGCATCGGGCCCACCTACGCCGACAAGATCAACCGCGTCGGCGTGCGCGTGCAGGACCTCTTCGACGAGAGCATCCTGCGCCAGAAGGTCGAGGGCGCCCTCGACCAGAAGAACCACCTGCTGGTGAAGGTCTACAACCGCCGCGCCGTCTCCGTCGACGAGATCACCGAGACGCTGCTCTCCTACGCCGAGCGGCTGCGCCCCATGGTGCGCGACGTCAGCCTGGAGCTCGCGCACGCCCTGGACCGCGACGAGATCGTCCTCTTCGAGGGCGGGCAGGCCACGATGCTCGACATCGACCACGGCACCTACCCGTTCGTGACGAGCTCCAACGCCACCTCCGCGGGCGCCTGCACCGGCTCCGGCATCCCGCCGAACCGCATCGACCGCATCATCGCCGTCGTCAAGGCGTACACCACCCGCGTCGGCGAGGGACCCTTCCCGACCGAGCTGCTGGACGCCGACGGCGAGAAGCTGCGCCAGGACGGCGGCGAGTTCGGCACCACGACGGGCCGCCCGCGCCGCACCGGCTGGTACGACGCGCTCATCGCGCGCTACTCGGCCCGCATCAACGGCGTCACCGACTTCGTGCTCACCAAGCTCGACACCCTCACCGGCTGGGAGCGCATCCCGGTCTGCGTGGCCTACGACGTCGACGGCGTGCGCCACGAGGAGATCCCGATGTCGCAGAGCGACTTCCACCACGCGAAGCCGGTCTACGAGTACTTCGACGGCTGGAGCGAGGACATCTCCTCGGCCCGCTCGACGGCGGACCTGCCCAAGAACGCCCAGCGCTACGTCGAGGCGCTGGAGGAGCTGTCCGGGGCGCGCATCTCCGCGGTGGGCGTGGGCCCGGACCGCGAGCAGACCGTCGTGCGCCACGACCTGCTGGGGTGAGCGGGCTGGAGCTGCGGGAGGCGGCGCTGGCCGACCTCCCGCCCGCGGTGTTGTACGCCCTGCTGCGGCTGCGGGTGGACGTGTTCGTCGTCGAGCAGGAGTGCGCCTACCCCGAGCTGGACGGGCGCGACCTCGAACCCGACTGCGTGCACGTGTGGGCGCAGGCCCCCGACGGCACGGTCGCGGCGGTGCTGCGGGTGCTGCGCGACCCCGACGGCCGCGGCCGCATCGGCCGGGTCGCCACCGCGCAGGCCTTCCGCGGCGCCGGTGCCGCGGCGCGGCTCATGGGCCGCGCGCTGGAGCTGCTCGACGGCCTCGACGTCGTCCTGGACGCCCAGGCGCACCTGGAGCACTGGTACGCCCGCTTCGGGTTCACCGCCGCCGGCCCGGTCTACCAGGAGGACGGCATCCCGCACGTGCCCATGCTGCGCCCCGCCGCCTGACCTGTGGACGAGCGGTGATCTTCCTCCAGGCGCTGGGGCGCCTGGCTCCAGGTGCACCGTGGAAGATCACCGCTCGTCCACAAGAGCCGGGTCTCAGGGAGCGGGGTCGGGGGTCGTCTCGACCTGCTCGGAACGGGGTGCGGGGAGCGTGCCCGCCGGGGCGGCCAGGTGCGCCTCCAGGCTGCGGCCCTCGGCGTCGACGTTGGGCACGATGCGCTGCATCCAGCGCGGCATCCACCACGCCTTCTCGCCCAGCAGGGTCAGCGCCGCCGGCATGATGACCATCCGGACGACGAGGGCG
>NZ_JBJLSF010000145.1:0-6690 GCF_050871885.1 Kineococcus aridisoli
GTCTCCGTGCGCGTGCCGGTGCGGCCCCCCTTGCCGGTGCGCGCCCCGGCGCCCGCTCGGCCTGCACGGCTTCTGCACGCGAGGAGCGCAGGAGCTCCTCGGCGTGGGCCCGCGCGGTGCCCGAGCCGCGGCCGGACAGCATCCGGGCCAGCTCCTCGACCCGCCCCGCGTCGTCGAGCGGCACGACGCCGGACTCGGTGACGCTGCCGTCGTCGGTCTTGACGACGGTCAGGTGCGTGTCGGCGAAGGCCGCGACCTGCGCGAGGTGGGTGACCACCAGCACCTGGGTGCTGCGCGCCAGCCGCGCCAGGCGCCGGCCGATCTCCACGGCGGCGCGACCGCCGACTCCCGCGTCGACCTCGTCGAAGACCATCGTCGGCACCGGGTCCGCACCGGCCAGCACGACCTCCAGCGCCAGCATGACCCGAGACAGCTCCCCGCCGGAGGCGCCGCGCGCCAGCGGCCGCGGCGCGGCGCCGGAGTGCGCGGCCAGCAGCAGCTCGACGCCGTCGCAGCCCGCCGGCCCCAGCTCCTCGCCGGTGCGCACGGCGACCTGCACGCGCGCGCTCGGCATGGCCAGGGCCGCCAGCTCGGCGGCCACCCGCTCCTCCAGCTGCGCGGCGGCGGCCCTGCGGGCGCTCGTCAGCCGCGCCGCGAGCGCCCGCAGCTGCTGCTCCAGCTCCTC
Organism: Kineococcus aridisoli; assembly: GCF_050871885.1. NCBI lineage: Bacteria > Bacillati > Actinomycetota > Actinomycetes > Kineosporiales > Kineosporiaceae > Kineococcus > Kineococcus aridisoli. Next base: position 686 of record NZ_JBJLSF010000145.1, read on the forward strand.
GCGCTGGGCGGCGAGGGCTTCCAGGCGCCCGTCGTCGTCGAGCTCCAGCAGCCGTGCGGCGGCCCGCCGGGACCACTCCAGCACTCCGGCGAGACCCTCGGCGGGGTCGTCGGCGTAGCGGCGGGTGAGGGCGGTCAGCTGCGCCCTGCGCTCCTGGACGCTCGCCAGCCGCAGCGGGTCCGCCTCCACGGACCCGGCGTAGGCCGCGACGTCGGTGGACAGGTCGGCGAGCAGGTAGGCGATCTCCCCGGCCCGCCCGGCCAGCGCCGCGAGCGCCGGGTCGTGCGCACCGCCCTGCTCCAGGGCGCGCCGGGCGGCCTCGACGCGGGCGTCGGCCCCCTCGGCGCCGTCGCCGGTCTCCGCACCGGCGCCCTCGCCCGTGAGGGCCTCGTGCGCGGCCGCGGCCGCGGCGCGCAGCACCTCGACGTTGACCAGCCGCTCGGACTCCTCGCGCAGCGCGACGTCCTCGTCGGGCTGCGGATCGGCGCGCTCGACCTCCTCCAGCCCCAGCCGCAGCAGGTCGGCCTCCCGGGCCCGCTCGGCGGCGTGCGTCGCGACGTGCTCGTGCTCGGCGGCGACGGCCCGCCAGCGCGCGTGCAGGTCCCGGTAGGAGGCCAGGTCGGTGGCGACGGCGTCCGCGGCGAAGCCGTCGAGGACGCGCAGCTGCTGCGCCCCCGAGCGCAGCCGCAGCTGGTCGGTCTGCCCGTGGACGGCGATGAGGTGCTCCGACAGCTCGGCGAGCACCCCGACGGGCGCACTGCGCCCGCCCACGTGCGCCCGGCTGCGCCCGGTGGAGGCCAGCGTCCGGGCGAGCAGCAGCTCCTCGTCCTCGACCTCACCGCCCGCCTCGCGGACCCGTGCGGCCACCGGTCCGTCCCCGGTGATGCTCAGGCGCCCCTCGACCACGGCCGCGTCCGCTCCGGCGCGCACCGCACCGGCGTCGGCGCGCTCGCCCATCAGCAGGCCCAGCCCGGTGACGACCATGGTCTTGCCGGCGCCCGTCTCACCCGTGATCACCGTCAGCCCCGGCCCCAGCGGCAGCCGGGCGTCGCGGATGACGCCGAGCGAGCGGATGCGCATCTCCTCGATCACGCCCTCAGCTCCCGTCCACCGAGCGGGGTCCCCGCCAGCCCTGCACGGGCAGGCCGAACTTGGCCACCAGACGGTCGGTGAAGATCCCCGTGCTCAGCCGGGCCAGCCGCACCGTCTGCTGCGAGCGGCGGGCCTCGACGCGGGCCCCGGCGGGTACCGGGAAGGTGCGCCGCCCGTCGCACCAGACCACGCCGCCGTCCCCCATGCCCGAGAGCACCTCCACGCCGACCACCGAGGTGGGCGCGATGACCAGCGGGCGGGCGAAGAGGGCGTGGGCGCTGATGGGCACGACGAGCAGGGCCTCGACCTCCGGCCACACGACCGGGCCGCCGGCGGAGAAGGCGTAGGCCGTCGACCCCGTCGGGGTGGCGGCGATGACCCCGTCGGCGCCGAAGGTGCTCAGCGGGCGGCCGTCGACGTCGACGACCAGCTCGAGCATCCGCTCGCGGTTGCCCTTCTCCACCGAGACCTCGTTGACCGCCCAGGAGGAGGCCACGACCTCCCCGTCGACGATCACCTGCACGTCGAGGGTCATGCGCTCCTCGACCCGGTAGTCGTGCGCGACGACGCGCGCGACCGTCCCGACGATCTCCTCGCGCTCGGCCTCGGCGAGGAAGCCGACGTGACCGAGGTTGACGCCCAGGAGCGTGGTGCCGGTGCCGCGCACCAGCTCGGCCGCGCGCAGGATCGTGCCGTCACCGCCCAGGACGATGACCATCTCGGCGCCGGGCACGGCACCGTCCAGGTCGCGCTCGACGACGAGCCGGCGGTCCGCCGCGCCCAGCGCGGCCGCCTCCTCCGGGGTCATCAGGGTGCGGATGCCCGCCTCGTGGAAGCGGCGCACGACCTTCGTGAGCGCGACGAGCGCCTCGGAGCGGCCCGTGTGGGCGAGCACCAGGACCGTGCGCGGGGACCGCTCCACCGTGGCCGGCGCGCTCACGACAGCCCCGCCTGGGGGCCCTCGGCGATGGCGCGCCCCAGGGCGGTCTCGTCGAGGTCGCCGGCACCGGCCGCCAGGTGCAGGAAGTACTCGACGTTGCCGGAGGGACCCGGCAGCGGGCTGGCGGCCACCCCGCGCACGCCCAGGCCGAGCTCGGCGGCCGACCGGGCGACCGTCCGCACGGCCTGGGCGCGCAGCTCGGCGCTGCGCACCACACCACCGGCGCCGAGGGCCTCGCGACCCACCTCGAACTGGGGTTTCACCATGAGCACGTGCTCGGCCTCCGGGGTCACGCACCGCACGAGGGCGGGCAGGACGAGGGTGAGGGAGATGAAGGACAGGTCGGCCACCACGAGCGAGGGTGCCGGCGCGACCTGCTCGGGTTCGAGCGTGCGGACGTTGGTGCGCTCCAGGACCGTGACGCGCTCGTCGGTGCGCAGCGACCAGGCGATCTGCCCGTAGCCCACGTCGACGGCCACCACGTGCCCGGCGCCGCGGCGCAGCAGCACGTCCGTGAACCCGCCCGTGCTCGCCCCCGCGTCCAGGCAGCGGCGCCCGGTGACGTCCACGGCGAAGGCGTCCAGGGCGCCGACGAGCTTGTGGGCCCCGCGGGAGACGTACTCGTCCTCCTCGCTGGCGGCCTCGACGACGATGGCGGCCGCGAGGTCCACCTGCGTCGCCGGCTTGGCCGCCCTCGCGCCGCCGACGCGCACCCGGCCGCCGGTGACGAGCTCGCTGGCGTGCTCGCGGGAGCGGGCCAGACCGCGCCGGACGAGCTCGGCGTCCAGCCGGAGCCTGCGCGCCACGCCCTCAGCCCTCCGTGCCGGCCAGCCGCGCGCGCAGCGCGGCGTCGACCGCCGCGTAGACCTCGACGTGCTCGTGGACACCGACGGCGTCGAGGTCGTCCAGCCGCGCCAGGGCGCCGTCGAGGGCTGCGTCCAGCGGGTGGCCGGCGGCCTGCTGGTCGCGATCGGGGTTCGTCACGGGCGTCACGCTACAAGCCGGGCGCGACATCCTCGCCGACCTCGTCCACAGCCGCGCGGACCGGTGGCTGCCGGATCGAGGCCTGCACCTGCGGGACCAGCGCGAGCACGTCGACCGTGGCGCGGCGCCCGGCTGCGCCGTCCCGCACCCGCCAGGCGGCCGCGGCGGCCGCGCGCAGCACGTCGAGACCGTCGGGCCCGGGGTCGTCGGCGACCACGGACGCCGCGGTCGCCGAGACCTCGACGCGAGCTGCGCGGCAGCGCGCCACGAGGAGGTCGTCGCCCTCCTCGACGTCGACACCGGGGTGGACGTCCCCCAGGCCGCGCAGGTCGTGGGCGACGTAGGAGGGCCGCTCGCGAGGAGCGGCGGCGAGCAGGTCGGGCACCGTCGTGACGCCCGTGAGGACCAGCAGGCCGGCCAGACCCGCGGTGCGCGCTCCCTGCAGGTCCGTGTCGAGGCGGTCGCCGACGACGAGCGCCCGGTGGGCGCCCAGCCGCTGCACCGCCGCGTCGAAGAGCGCGCGCTCCGGCTTGCCGCAGACGACGTCCGGGGCCCTGCCCGCGGCGCGGGCCACGAGCTCGACGAGCAGCCCGTTGCCGGGCGCCGGGCCACCCGGCGTGGGCACCGTGGCGTCCATGTTCGTCGCCACCCACGGCAGCCCGCTGCGGACGGCGTGGGTCGCCTCGGCCAGCCGTGCCCAGTCCATGTCGGGCGAGAAGCCCTGCACCACGGCCGCCGCGTCCGCGCGGGAGTCGACGGGGCGCAGCCCGGCCTCCTCCAGCGCCACGCGCAACCCGGTGCCACCGACCAGGAGCACGGGCGAACCGGCGGGCAGGGACGCGGCGAGGTACCGGGCCGCCGCCTGCGCGGAGTTGACGACGTCCTCGTCGGCCGCGGGAGCACCGAGGTCACGCAGGTGCTGAGCGACGGCCTGCGGCGTGCGCGAGGCGTTGTTGGTGATGTAGGCGAGCTTCGTCCCGCCCGCGGCAGCCGCCTGCAGCGAGGTGGTGGCGTGGGGGACGGCGTCCGGTCCCACGTAGACGACACCGTCGAGGTCCAGCAGGAGGGCGTCGTGCACCGCGAGCAGCGCCGAGGCGCTGGCGGTCAAGGACGGGCTGGTGGTGCTCACGTGCTCCCCGGGCTCTGCCGCGCCGCCAGGGTGGCGCGGACCTGTCGCAGTCGATCGGCGTACTCGGGACGATCGGGGCGCATGGCGTGCGCCATCGCCAGGTGCTCGGCCGCCAGGCCGAAGCGGCCGAGACGGCTCAGGCACAACCCGAGGCCGAAGTGAGCGTAGTCGTCGGCGGGCCGGGCCACCGCGAGCTCGCGGAAGGAGGCCGCCGCGCCCTCGAGGTCCCCGGAGTCGTACTGCGCGCGCGCCAGCGCCTCGAGCACCCCCGTCGAGCCGGGCTCTTCAGCACGCGCTCGGGAGAGCAGCGTGGCCGCGGCGGCCGCCTCACCACCCGCGAGCAGGGCCAGGCCGCGCTGCAGCCACTCGTAGGGGCCGCCGCTGGGACGCCCACCTGCACGGTCCGAGCTCTGTGCGCCGCGTGCGCTGTCGGACACGACGGACCTCCTGGAGACGACGGGTGCGGGCCGGCGGCGGCCCGTCCGTAGGATGCGACGGGTGGACGCTGCACGCACGGGGACGCGTGCCGTCGCCAACACCGGGGGGAGCCGACCCGTTCCCGGACGCCCGGTGCTGCTGCGCCCCTTCCCCGGCGTGCGCTACGACACCTCGGTGGCCGGTCCACTGGCCACCCTCGTCGCTCCACCGCATACCGAGCTCGGCACGGCGGCTCGCGCCGCCTTCCTCGCCTCGTCCCCGTACGTGGTGACCCACCTGGAACGACCGGAGTACGGCGGAGCGCTCCGTGGGCCGACCGTGCACCGCTGGCTCGAAGCCGGTGTCCTGGTGCAGGACCCGCCGTCCCTGTACGTCGTGCGGCAGACCCACGCGGGACGGAGCCGCCACTTCCTGCTCGCCGAGCTGCAGGTGCTGCCCGGTGACGAGCGGGTGCACGCCCACGAAGGGGTCTTCGAGCAGGCGGTCGAGTCCCGTGCGCACCGCCTGCAGGAGACCGCGGTCGACTCCGAGCCAGTCCTCGTGGTGACCAGCGACCCGTGGCCGCTGCGCTGGGCGGGCGACGCCGCCGCGTCCGGGATCGGAACGCTGGTGTCCTCGACGTCCAGCGCACCGGCCGTCGATGTGGCACTGGACGTGTGGCGGCTCGATGCTCCGGAGGTGCTCGAGGCCCTGAGCACCGGCTCCGCCGCGCACGAGCTGCTCATCGCCGACGGCCACCACCGCTACGTCGCCGTCCAGCGCCTGGCCGAGCGCACCGGCCGACCGCAGCAGCTGCTCGTGGCCCTCGGGGACGAGCAGGTCGAACCGGTGGACGTGCGTCCGCTGCACCGCCTGCTGCCGAGATCCGCCGCTGCCGTGCTGCGCCGAGCTTCGTCGCTCCGTCGGCAGGTGCCCGTCCACGACGTCCACGAGCTGCACGCGCTCGCGGCGCGGTTGGAGGAGCGGGACGCGCTCGTCCTCGCCGACGGGACGGCGGAGGTGGTGCGCACGCCACCTCGTACTGGTGGAGCCGTCGGCAGCGGCGCGTGGGTGGACGCCGTCGTGCGCACCGCAGGCGTCGCAGTCGAGGAAGTGCGCTTCGAGTCCGAGCTGGACGTGGTGTGGCAGCTGCAGCACGAGCTCGCCGCGGCGGTGCTGCCCCGGCTGGACCTGCTCACGCTGCAGCGCATCGTCCACGGCGGTGGACTCGTCGGTCGCAAGACGACGTCCTTCCGCCCGAAACCCCTGGCCGGCGCGGTACTGCGCTTGCGCCGATGACGCACGCCGCTCGCACGAAGCGGTACAGAGGCGGCCGCTTGGTCGTGGGAGGGGTGGGGGAACACCCTCCGGGAACGGGTGAGGGGGCCCCCCCCCCCAAACCGGGTTGGGGGCCGCCCAACACCACAACAAAAAGTGATTTGG
>NZ_JBJLSF010000146.1:0-6456 GCF_050871885.1 Kineococcus aridisoli
GGATCGTTCGGTGGGCACCGAACGATCCCACCCCTACGGTGACAGCGCCCGACGCCGACCTGAAGCAGCGCACCGTGCCCGCGCGTACAGCGAAGGCACGGTGCCACCGGAGCGGGCGGCCGCCCCGGTGCCACCTCGAGCGGTCCAGACCTGCCCGCCGCCGATCAGGAGGTTGGGGCGCAGGCGGCGCACGTCGTGCCCGAAGCGGTCGACGGCGCCGTCGGTGGCGACGAGGAGGTTGCCGATGTCGAAGCGCTCGGGACCGGCGTAGGCGTGGAGACTCGCGGACTCCCCGGCCCGCTCGCGAACGAGCGCTGCGGCGGCCGGGGTGTCCCACGGGTGGCCGTCCACCCGTGGGACACCGTCGGCGCCGTGAGGAACTCGTCGCGGTGGCGCCACTGCGAGTCGGGTGCGTAGGCGGCGGCGACGCGTTCGGGGTCGCGGCTGTTCCAGGCGTCCTCGGCGGCCTGGACCTTCGCTCGTGCCCCGGCTTCGTCGAAGGGGGGCAGCGGCGGGCGCGGGAGCGCGGCCGCCGGTGCGGCTGCGCTCGTGGTCCCGGTCATGCGGTGACCACGGGGAAGTCGATGTCGACGCCGGCGGCCTTGTTGAAGTAGTTGGTGAGCACGTTGAGGGCGACGTGGCCGATGACCTCGGCGATCTCCTCGTCGCCGGCCCCCGCTGCGCGCACGGCGTCCAGGTCCGCGGCGCTGACGTCGCCGCGGGTGGTGTTGACGGCAGTGGCGAAGGTGAGCAGCGCGGCGGTCCTGGGGTCGTCGTTGTCGCCCTCGCGGGCGGCGGTGATGTCGTCGGCGGAGAGCCCGGCGGCGTGCTCGGCGATGTAGGTGTGCGCCGAGAGGCAGTAGTCGCAGGCGTTGTCCTGGGCCACGGCCAGCGCTAGGCGCTCCCGGGTGGCGGCCTTGAGCTTGCCCTTGGCCAGGGCGCCGGACAGGGCGAGGTAGCCGTCCAGGAGGGCGGGGGAGTTGGCCATCGCCTTGGTCATGTTCGGGGTGACGCCGAGGCCGCGCTGGACGGCGGCGAGCAGGTCGGCGGCCTTGCCGGTCGCGGTGGCGGGGTCGACCAGGGGCAGGTTGCTCACGGGGAGCTCCTCACGGGAGACGATGTGTTCTAACGGCAATGGCATGCTGTTGCCGTGAGACTTCTACCAGCGATCTCTCACGGAGACAAGGTGGTGTTACCGTTAGGTCATGGCTGGAGGGGACCACGCGGAGGCGGAGGCGGTGCTCGTCCTGCCCTCCGAGCCACGGCCGGTCCGTCTGATGAACACCATCTGGGCCGACCGCGACGGCGTGCACGACTCGCTCACCACCTCTGCCGACCTGGCGCGGTGGCTGCAGGCGACGGGTCTGGCGCTCGACGAGCCCTCCGTGGGCACGACCGACCTCCGGGCGGCACTGGCCTTGCGGGACGCCCTGCGGCGACTGGCCGCCCTGCGCACCCGGGACGCGCGACCCGCTGCGCGCTCGGCGACCCAGGACCTCGACGTGGCCGTGCGCGTCATCAACGAGACGGCAGCTGCCGGCCCTCCCCGCGACGCCCTGCACGTGGTCGGCGAGGAGCTGCACCTGCGCCCCACCGTGCCCACCACGGACTCGACCGCCGCCCTGGCCGCTGTGGCCGCCGAGTCGATCGCACTGCTCACCGCGCCCGGCACGGTTCTCAACGCCTGTCACGCCCCCGGGTGCGTCCTCTACTTCGTCAAGGACCACCCCCGCCGCGGGTGGTGCTCCACCGCCTGCGGCAACCGCGCCCGCGCGGCTCGGCACTACCGCCGACACCACCCCATCGCAGACGCAGCCGCCGACCCGTCCTGACCCCTCGCAGCCCTGCCGGTGCGGTCGGCACGCCCACCCCACCGCGCAGCAGCTGACGCGCTGCGGCCGGCTGACCCGCACCGGCGGCGGCTTCTCCGTCGTAGACGCAGGACCGGGCGGCGGCGTGCGCAGCTGACACCTGCTCCCGGCCGTCCACGACCTGGACGACGACGCGCTCGGCCTGCTCGCCGCCGACCTCGCACCGGCCCCCGCTCCTCGCTGCATCACGCATCACCGCCTTCTGACCGCTCGAGCGCACGGGAAGGCCCGACGAGCCGTCATGCACGTGGTCCTCGCCGGAGGCTCCGGCGTCCTCGGGCGCTGCCTCGTCCCGCTGCTGGTGCCGAGGACCACCTCGTCACCGCGACCACCCGCTCACCGGAGGAGCTGGAGGGGCTGCGCCGGCCAGGCGCTCGGGCGTCCGGTGCCCGACGTCAGGCCCGCCATCGGGCTCTCGCGCCGATCCACCCGTCGTGGCGCGAGGGCTTCACCACCGTGTGACCCGTTGCCGGTCTCGGGTCCGGTCCACCCGGCTCCGGCCGCCGCTCATCGTCGGATCGCGGCGACAGGTCACGAGTGCTGCTGCCGGAACGACCGTCGGTGCGCGAGGGGCGGGACGCCGCGCCGGGCGGCGAAGTGGTGCCGCAGGTTGTCGGGGCTGCCCAGCCCGCTGCGCCGGGCGACGGCCTCGACCGTGAGCTCCGTCGTCTCGAGCAGCTGCTCGGCCAGCAGCAGCCTCTCCTGCAGCAGCCAGCGGTGAGGCGTGGTGCCCGTCGCCTGGCGGAACCGGCGGGCGAAGGTGCGGGGCGCGACGTGCGCCCGTGCGGCCAGCGCCGCCACGTCCAGCGGCTCGTGCAGGTGGGCGCGCGCCCAGTCGATCACGTGGGAGAGCGCCTCGGCGCCCTGCGGGGCTCGTGCCGGCGGCAGAGGTGCTTCGACGTACTGCGCCTGCCCGCCGGAGCGCTGCGCGGGCACGACCATCCGGCGCGCCAGCGCGTTGGCCACCGCCGCGCCGTGCTCCTGGCGCACGACGTGCAGGCAGGCGTCGATGCCGGCGGCCGCGCCGGCGCTGGTGAGGAAGGGACCGTCCTCGACGTGCAGCAGGTCGCGCTCGACGTGCACCTGCGGGTGTGCGCGGGCGAGCAGGTCGGCGACCTGCCAGTGGGTGGTGGCGCGGCGCCCGTCCAGCATCCCCGTCGCGGCGAGGGCGAAGGTGCCGCTGCAGACGGTGAGGACGCGGGCGCCGCGCTCGACGGCGGCCCGCAGGGCGTCGAGGAGGCGGGGGTCGACCGGCGCGTCGAGGTCCGGCCAGGCGGGCACGGCCACGAGGTCGGCCGTGAGGAGGCGGTCCAGGCCGTGCGGCACCACCACCGGGAAGCCGGAGGTGGTCGGGACCTCGCCCCGCGTGACGGCGCAGACGCTGAAGTCGTAGGTGGGGAGGCCCTCCTCGGAACGGTCCAGCCCGAACACCTGGCACACGATGCCCAGCTCGAAGGGCGCGACCCGCGTGCCGACGAGGGCCACGACATCAGCGATCACGGCCGCCATCCTGGCAGGGCGAGGCCGGAACTGCCCGTACCCGGGCAGTCCTGCCGGTGGTGGGGCTGCCCGGCGGCCGCGACGCTGCTGCGGTGATCCTGCAGACGTCCCTCCCCGTCCCCCTGCCCGGCAGCGCGCCGGCGGTCGTGGCCGTACCGGCACCGGGATCCGGACCCCAGCGCTGGGCGGGTGCCCCCAGTGCCGCCCTGGACCAGGACGGCAGCGTGGTGCTCGCCTACCGCGAGCGCCTTTCCTTCGGCGAGGACCGCCTGCTGCTCGCCCGCTCCCACGACGGTGAGCACGTCGAGGTCTTCGCCCAGCTCGACAAGGAGCGCTGCGGCTTCGCGATGGTCGAGCGGCCGGCGCTGCTGCGCGACCCCTCCGGTGGGTGGCGGCTCTACGTCTGCGGCAGCGACCCCGCGACGGGGCGCTGGTCCGTCGGCCTCCTGCAGGCCGACGACCTCGCCGCGCTCCTCGACGCGCCGCTGCTGGAGGTCTTCCCGGCTGACGAGCGCACCACGGTCAAGGACCCGGTCGTGCGCTTCGACGGCCGGCACTGGCACGCCTGGGTGTGCTGCCACCCGCTCGACGACCCGCACGCCGAGGACCGCATGTCGACGGCGTACGCCACCAGTGACGACGGCCTGACCTGGACCTGGCACGGCACGGTGCTCGCGCCCCGGGCCGGCACGTGGGATGCGCGCGGCACTCGGCTCACCACCTTCCTGCCCGACGGGCGGGCCGCCTACGACGGGCGCGCGAGCGCGGCGGAGGACTGGTGCGAGCGCACCGGTTTGACCGGCCCGCCCCACGCCGGTCCCCAGCTCGTGGGAACCGGCGAGGACGCGGTGGCGGACGTGCGCTACCTCGACGTGCTCGCGCTGCCGGGAGGCGGGTGGCGCCTCTACTACGAGGCGCCGCTGCCCGACGGGAGCCACGAACTGCGCACCGAGCTGATCCCGGCCCCACCCGAGCGGGGGTCCTGACGACTGGCCTGCGGATTCCCGTGGACCGTGCGGCGGGAATCCGCAGTTCGGTCGAGGTTCCTCCCGATCGTCTCCAGCAGGCTCACGACGACCCTGGTGCGCGTGCCGACCGCTCCTGCCCGAGCGGGAGGTACCCCAGGCCTGCGCCCGCGCGCTGACCCACCAGGCACTGCGGCGCAGACGCATCGAGGCCACCACTCCCGAGGAGAGCGACCAGGTCGCCCGCCGCGAGGCCGAGGGCTCAGCCGGCGGCGGACCGCCGACGTTCGATGCGGACATCCACCGCCAGCGCAACGTCGTCGAGCGGTGCATCAACCGCCTCGCGCAGTTCCGCGCCTTCGCCACCCGCCACGCCGAGCGAGCTGCCCGCTTCCGCAGGTCTCGGAGTTCTTCGGTCACCAGCTCGAGGAGTTCATCGTCGGCGCCGTGGAAGCGCACCAGGCGACGCCGCGGTCGGGCCCAACCGGAGCAGCACACCGTCAGAGGACCTCCAGCAGATCAGCGGAAGCACCCCAGAGCACCACCGAGACCACAGCCACCGGCCCCGCAGACCGGTTCACCGGAACCGTCTTCGTCGACGGCATCCGCAACCCCGATGAGCAGTCCGCGGTGGGGTGCGCCCGTGCACGGTTCGCCCCCGGCGCCCGCACGGCCTGGCACCACCACCCCGAGAGCCGGACCCTCCACGTCACCGACGAGGTCGGCCTCGTGGTCCGCCGGGCCTCCTCCGACGCGGTCGTCGCCGGGCGCACCAGCAGTGGGGCCACCGGGGCCGCGGGCGTCAGCCGGCAGCGGCGCCGGTGCGGTGCTCCTCGAAGATGGCCACCAGCTCCGCGCCGGCGCGCTCCAGCTCCGCGATCTCCTCGGCGGTGAACTCGTGCGGCTCGACGTCCAGGACGCAGTGGGTGCCCACGACCCGACCGTCGCGGGTGCGCAACGGCACACCCGCGTAGGAGCGCGCGCCGTCCTCGGTCACCACGGGGTTGTCCTGCTGGCGCGGGTCGGTCCTGGCGTCGGCGACGACGTAGGGGGCGTCCTGCACGACGGTGGTGGTGCAGAAGGCCCACTCGGTGGGGACCGCACCGACCTCGGCGAGCCAGCCGACCAGGCCGTGGCTGCCGGCGAAGAGCACCGAGGAGTCCAGCACGAGGCTGACCACGCTGATGGGGAACCCCAGCCGCGCGGCGGTGCGGGCGGCCACCTCGTCCAGGCGGCGCTTCAGCTCGGGTTGCTCCCCGTCCCAGGCGGCGACCGCCTCCAGCCGCGCGCGGTCGGTCAGCACACCGGCCTCGTCCATCGCCCGCTCCTCGTCCCCGTCGTGGGCCCACGCTGTTCGAGGACCCGCACTGCCTGCACATCGGCCGGCTCCAGGGGGGTCCTTGACGCCGGCGACGGCGCACCACCCGCTCGCACCACCCCGGTGGGCGAGCCGTGCAGGAGCCGGGCGCCGCGCGAGCGGTGGGCGCCGGCCGGGCGATCGCGGTGCACCCGTCTGCGCCACCCGCTCGGCCCCGTGCACGTGGTGCGCTGCGACGCCGATGTAGTTGAACATGGATGCAGGACGAGCGGGAGGACCCGGCGCACCGGCGCACCGGCGCACCGCGCACCGGGCGCCGCGTGCCGTGGACGCGCCCACGGCCGTGGAGTGGCTGCGCCGTCTGGCCGACGTCTCCGACCCCGAGCAGGCGCTGCAGGTGTGGCACCAGGCCGCCCTGGCCACGAACTGCCTGGGCATGGACCTGCAGCCGCACGAGCTGCACCGCGTGGGGCAGTGGCTGGTGCAGCACTGCGCGGACCAGCCGATGCGGATGGCCGCCCGCAGCTGCCTCGTCCGCCTGCGCGTGCACGCGCTGTTCGGCCCCGCCTGAGAGGTCGTGGTCACCGGGACGGGCGGAGCTCAGCGCGGTGCCGCTGGTGGGGTGGAGGGCACCCAGGCCGGGCCCGCGTCGTCGGGACGGGGGCGGTCCTGGGGGTGCAGGCGCACCGCGACCAGGGCCACATCGTCCTCGGCGCGCTCGGGCAGCAGGCGCGCCAGCACACCGTCGCACAACTGCTCCAGGCCCTGCCCGGCCAGCTCACCCATCACCTGGCGCAGGGCC
>NZ_JBJLSF010000147.1:0-6065 GCF_050871885.1 Kineococcus aridisoli
TAGCTGGGGTCGGTGGGGGTGCGGGTCACGGGGGGTGTGTGGGGCGTCGCCCACCACCCCCCCCGCCCCGCCCCCCGCGCCCCCCCCCCCCGCCCCCCCCCCCCCCCCCCCCCCCCCCCCGCGCGCTCGGCCCGCCGGACGGGGTCGGTCAGCAGGGCGTCCAGCGCCGCCGCGAGCGCCGCCGCGTCGCCGACGCCGACGAGGTCGGCGGCGTCCGCGGTCACCTCCCGGGTCCCGCCGGCGTCGGTGGCCACCACCGCCACCCCCGCCGCCAGCGCCTCCTGGACGAAGACCGGCTGCCCCTCCCAGGTGCTCGCGCTCACCGCCACGTCGGCGGCGGCGAGCAGGTCCGCGACGTCCTCGCGCCGGCCCAGGAAGCGCACCGGCAGCTCCTCGGCGCGGGCGCGCTCCACCAGCTGCTCGCGCAGCGGCCCGTCACCCACCACGACCACCCGCCCGCCGCTGCGCAGCCGCGCGGCCGCCTCCAGCAGCGTCGGCAGCCCCTTCTGCGCCGCCAGGCGCGCCACCGCCAGCGCGACGGGCCCCTCCCCCAGCGCGGCGCGGCCGGCCGCCGCGTCCCCGGGGGGCAGCACCGGGGCGGGCACCAGGGCCCGCTCGGCGTCGCGGGCACCGCACCGGCGCGCCTGGGCCAGCAGGTCGCCGCTGACGGCCAGCACCACCTGCGCGCGGCGGCAGACGACGGCGAGCACCGCCCGGCCCAGCCGGGCCCGCGCGCCGGCGCCGAGGACGGCGTTGTGCAGCGTCACCACCAGCGGGGTGCGCCGGGGCAGGGCGAGCGCGGCGACGAACCCCGCCCGCACGCCGTGCGCGTGCACCACGGCCGCGGCCAGCCCGGGCGCCGCCAGGGCCGCGCGCAGCGCCCGTGCGGCGCGCAGGTCGCGCAGCGGGTCGATCGAGGGGCCGATCTCCACGGCCGTCGTGGGGACCTCGAACGCGAAGCGGCGCGAGGTCTCGGCGGGCGCGGCCACCCGCACGTCCACGCCGCGGCGCCGCAGGCCGGTGCACAGCTGCTGCACGTGCCGGCCGACACCCCCGGCGCTGCTGCCGAGGACGAGCACGACGGGCAGCGCGGGGGCGCCGCCGGGGGTCGCCGGGGTGCTGGGGGTGGGGGTGGGCACGGGCGTCTCCTCCTGCGCTCAGCGCTCAGCGCTCAGCGCTCGACGGCTCGACGGGCGCGGACGGCCAGGCCGCGCAGCTCGGCGGGGGCGGCGAGGCGGGCCACGCCCCACCAGACGGCACCGGCGATGAGGGCCACCACGACCCCCACCGCCACCTCGGCGAGGACCCCGTCGGGACGCCAGCGCAGCCCGAGCAGCCCACCGGCCGCCCCGCCCGCCGCAGCGGCCAGCACGGCGGCGACGGCCACCCGCGCCAGGCCCGCCAGGGCCGCCGGGCCCGCCTGCCGGTGCACCGCCCGCAGCAGCAGCAGACCCGCCAGGCTCAGCCCCGCCGTGTGCGCCGCGGCGAGGGCGCTGACCACGCGGTCGCCGGGCAGCAGCAGCGGCAGGACGACCACGCCGAGCAGGACCAGCGCCCAGCCCGCGACGGTGCCGGTGGCCGCCGGCCGGCCCGCACCGAGGCTGTAGAGGGCGCGGGTGAGCAGGGCGACGAGCCCGTGGCCGAGCAGGCCGGGCGCGAAGACCACGAGCGCGAGCGCCAGGTCGCCGGTGCGCCCCGAGCCGACCCGGCTGGTGACGAAGACGACCGCGACCGGCACCGCGACCGCGACCAGCACCGCCGCGCCCAGCGAGCTGACGAGCAGCACCGTGCGCACCGAGGGCGCCAGCAGGCGGGCGAACTCCTCGCGCGGGCCGTCCGCGGCCCGCGCGAGGCGGGGGAAGACGGCCGTGGCCACGGGCACGGCGAGGACGGCGTAGGGCAGCAGGAACATCGCCCACGCGTAGCTCCAGCGGTTGACCGCCCCGGCGGCGCCGTCGTTGGAGGCAAGGGTCACCGCGACGGTGACGACCTGCTGGGCCAGCAGCACCGCCAGCCCGGACAGGGCCAGCGAGCGCAGCCGGGCCCCGTCCCCGGGGGCCGGGCGCCACGTCGGCCGCCAGCGCACCGCCGAGCGCAGCGCCGGCGCGTGGGTGAGCGCGAGCACCACGACCCCCAGGGTGGTGCCGCCGGCCAGGACGGCGACCGCCCGGTCCGGCACGTCCTCCAGGCCGCCGCGGACCACCGCCGCGGGGGCCAGCGCCCCGACGAGCAGGTAGCTGGCCCCCACCACGAGGCTGGAGACCAGCGGTGCGGCGGCGGGGGCGGTGAAGCGCTGCTGCGCCTGCAGCGCACCGGCGAGGACGACGGCCACCGCGTACAGCGGCACCTGCGGCAGGAAGGCCCACAACATGAGGGTGCCGGTGGTCAGCAGCTGCGGACCGCAGTCGGCGGTGGCCTCCCCGCTCAGCAGCAGCCGCATGACGGGCCGGGCCAGCAGGGCGGTCAGCGCGGCGACCACCACGAGGGCCAGCACGCTCCAGGTGAGCGCCGCGGAGGCCGTGCGCGAGGCCGCTGCGCGCTCGGCGGGGTCCGCCGAGGACAGGCGGGTGGCCAGCAGCGGGACGAGGACCCCGGCCAGCGCACCGCCGGCCACGACCTCGAAGAGCACGTTGGGCACCTGGTTGGCCGTCTGGTACGCCGTGCCCAGGCAGGTGTCGCCGACCGTCTGGCTGAAGGCGAAGAGGCGGCCGAAGCCGGCGATGCGGGCCGCGACGGTGAGCAGCGCCACGGAGGCGGCGGCGGCCGCCACCGACCGCGCGCGCATCAGCGCCGGCTCACGGGCGGCCCAGGCGGTCGAGCTCGCGCAGCAGCGGGACGGCCTCGATGACGCGGCTGAAGCTGATCCGCTCGGAGGCCAGCGTCAGCGCCAGCACGACGGCCAGCGCCGCGCCGCGGCCGGTGCGCTCCCAGCGGGCCAGCGCGCAGACGCCCAGCAGCGCGCCCAGCGCGTTCGCCCCCGTGTCGCCGAGCATGCTGCGCCCGGCGAGGTCGGCGGGCAGCACGGCCGCGCACGCACCGGCCACGCCCGCCGCCGGCGGGCGCGCCGCGGCGGCGCCGCGGCTGCCGGGGGCGCCGACGGCCAGGGAGGCGGCGGCGACCAGGGCGACCTTGGCCGCGCGCCCCGGCCGCAGGTCGAAGAGGTTGAGCAGGTTGGCGCCGCCGGCGACGAGCGCGGCCGCGACGGCGAGGTCGGCGGCCGCGAGCACGGCCCGCGGGGCGCGGCCCAGCACCCGCCCGGGCGCCGCCGCGGGCGGCCCGGCCAGCAGCGCGGCCACCGCGCCCGTCGCACCGATGCCGACGACCTTCCAGGCGCCGGTGGTCATCCGGCCCCGGCGGGCGGCCGCCAGGTGGCCGCGCAGGCCGCGCGCCCCGCCGGCCCGGTCGCCGGGGGCCTCCCCGAGGTCGTCGAGGGCGCCGAAGGCCCCCGCCCCGACGCAGGCCACGGCCGCCGCGGCGTTCCAGGGCGCCGCCGCCGCGGCGGCACCCGCCAGGGCCGCCACCGCGGCGGTGGGTCCCTCGAGCAGGGTGACCGTGCGCCCGCGGTGGTTGAGCCGCTCCCAGCGCGCCGCTCCCCCGGGAGGGTGCGCGGCCAGGGCCGTCGCCGTGCGCCGCGCCAGGGCGGCGGCGGCCCCGGCCGCCACGAGCGCGCGGACCGCGCCGCCGCTCACGGGGCGGCCGCCGGCAACGGCGGGTTCAGCGCGGTGGCCGACCCGGCGGTGCCGTAGTGGCCGACCTCGCCGGACAGCTGCTGGCGCAGGGCCAGGACGGCGTTGACGCGGCCGGCGGAGGCGTCGAGGTCGTCGACGGTGCTCACGTCCGCGGCGGCGTCGGCGTCGGCGCGCAGGGCGGCCACCGGGCCGCCGTCGGCGGCCGACTCCGGGGGCCCCGCGAGGACGGCACCCGCGCCGGTGGCGTCCAGCTGCGCGGCGATCGCGACCCACGCGGCGTCGGACCCCTCGGTCTGCGCGTCGGTGGCGTCGGCGTCGGGAGCACCCCCGACGACCAGCGCGAGCGTCGCCCGCTGACCGCTCAGGCCGTCGGTGCCGCCCTCGACCTCGACGAGCCCGGCGTCCGCGAGGGCGGTCAGCACCGCGACGGCGCCGGGGTCGGGCTGGTCGGCCTGCGCCAGGTCGTCGGCCACCAGGCCCCGCGCCAGCTCGGCGGCGAGCACGACCTCGGTGCCCGCGTCGGCGGCCGGGGCGCTCGCCAGGTCCCCGGACAGCCGGCCGGCCACCTGCTCGCGGGTCGAGGCCTGCGCGGAGTCGGTCCAGGCGTCCTGCACGGTCACTTGGACAGGGACGCTGGCCCCGGCCTGCTGCAGGACGTCCACCGCGGCGTCCACCTGGCTGGAGTCGGCGCCGGGCAGCTCCACGAGGGCGATCGCCCGGCCGCCGAGCTGGCGCGCGACGAGCGCGGGGGTGACGGCCTCCGCCCAGGAGTCCTGCGCGTCGGCGGTGGCCAGCGCCTGGTCGCGCTCGGCGCGCAGCTGGTTCTTCTCCTGGGTCAGCTGGCGCACCTGGTCGGTGATGCCGGTGGAGATGCCCTCGTTGAGCGGGCCCGCGCCCAGGACGATGCCGACGGCGAGCGCGAGGAACACCGACACCAGCGAGACGACGTGGTACCGGAAGTCGATCACTGCTCATCCTGTCGGTCGGTGCTGGTGCGCTGGTGCGGGCTCCCCGGTCGGCGCCTCACGGCCCGCCCCCCGGCAGCAGGCCGACGAGGAAGGCCCACGCGTCCTCCAGGCGGGCACCGGTGACCGCGAGGATCGCCTGCCCCGTCGGCGTCACCAGCAGCGCGGCCACCAGGGCGAGGACGCCGGACAGGACGAGGACGAGCACCTGCCCGTCGGAGACCCGGGAGCGGTACAGCCGCGAGACGCCCTTGGCGTCGACGAGCTTGCCGCCCACCCGCAGCCGGGTCAGGAAGGTGCTGGCCATGCCCGAGCGGCCCTTGTCGAGGAACTCCACGAGGGTGACGTGCGTGCCGACGGCCGCGATGAGGGTGGCGCCCTTGTCGTCGGCGAGCAGCATCGCGACGTCCTCGCTGGTGCCCGTCGCGGGGAAGACCACCGCGTCGATGCCCAGCGCCCGCACGCGCTCCAGACCGGGTGCGCGCCCGTCGCGGTAGGCGTGCACCACGATCTCGGCGCCGCAGCGCAGCGCGGCGTCGGAGACGGAGTCCATGTCGCCGACGATCATGTCGGGCTTCCAGCCGGCCTCGAGGATGGCGTCCGCGCCGCCGTCGACGCCGATGAGGACCGGCTTGTACTCGCGCACGTACGGGCGCAGCGTGACCAGGTCCTCCTTGTAGTGGTAGCCGCGCACCACGACGAGCGCGTGCCGGCCGTCGAGGTCGGTGCGGACGTCGGGCACGCCGACGCCGTCGAGCAGCAGCTCGCGCTCGCGGCGCAGGTACTCCATCGTGTTGGCGGCGAACGCCTCCAGCTGCAGGGACAGCCCCGCACGGGCCGTCTCCATGTCCGCGGCGACGACCTCGGCGTTCAGCCGGCGCCCGCGGGCGACCACGCGCTCGCCGACGTGCAGGACGTCGTCGACCAGCCGGGCGCTCGCCCCCTCCGACAGCTGGCTCATCACCTCCTCCCCGACGTCGTCGAGGACGGGGATGCCCGCGTCGACGAGGATGCCGGGGCCGAGGTTGGGGTAGCGGCCCGAGGTGCTGCGCGCGGCGTTGACGACGGCGGCGGGCGCGCAGGCGACCAGCGCCTCCGCGGAGACGCGGTCGAGGTCGAGGTGGTCGATGACGGCGATGTCACCGGGCTTGAGGCGCTTGGTCAGCCGCTTGGTGCGCCTGTCCACGCGGACGGTGCCCGAGACCGCCTCGAGCGTGTCGGCGCTCCCGCCGGCGCCCTCGCCGTGGGCGCCGTCGCCGCGCGTTCGCCGACGCCAGATCACTGCTGCACTCCCCCACCCGCCGCGGCCTCAGCCGCCCGTCGTCCCGGTGGCCGGGGACGATCGTCGCACGCGCGCGCCGGGGCTCCGCGGCGGCCGCGCCGACCGGCCGCGAGCGGGCGCCGGTGCGCG
>NZ_JBJLSF010000148.1:0-5880 GCF_050871885.1 Kineococcus aridisoli
GCGTCCGGTTCTTGAGAACTCAACAGTGTGCCAAGTGTTGATGCCAAATCAATCAACCCCGTATGGCCACCGCTCATCTGGGTGGTGGTTGGGGATTCCTTTGGTGTTGTTCCTCCATCTTCTGCTCGCCAGCGGGGGTGGGGGTTTTCGAGACCAAGGGTCAACTTTGGAAGTCTATGGATCTACGCCGCTCTTCGGGGTGGTGGAGGTTTTTCGACGGAGAGTTTGATCCTGGCTCAGGACGAACGCTGGCGGCGTGCTTAACACATGCAAGTCGAACGGTGAACCCCTTCGGGGGGGATCAGTGGCGAACGGGTGAGTAACACGTGAGCAACCTGCCCCTGGCTCTGGGACAACCACTGGAAACGGTGGCTAATACCGGATACGACTCGCCTCGGCATCGAGTGCGGGTGGAAAGTTTTTCGGCTGGGGATGGGCTCGCGGCCTATCAGCTTGTTGGTGGGGTGATGGCCCACCAAGGCGACGACGGGTAGCCGGCCTGAGAGGGCGACCGGCCACACTGGGACTGAGACACGGCCCAGACTCCTACGGGAGGCAGCAGTGGGGAATATTGCACAATGGGCGAAAGCCTGATGCAGCGACGCCGCGTGAGGGATGACGGCCTTCGGGTTGTAAACCTCTTTCAGCTCCGAAGAAGCGCAAGTGACGGTAGGAGCAGAAGAAGCACCGGCTAACTACGTGCCAGCAGCCGCGGTAATACGTAGGGTGCAAGCGTTGTCCGGAATTATTGGGCGTAAAGAGCTCGTAGGCGGTGTGTCGCGTCTGCTGTGAAAACTCAGGGCTCAACTCTGAGCTTGCAGTGGGTACGGGCACACTTGAGTGCTGTAGGGGAGACTGGAATTCCTGGTGTAGCGGTGAAATGCGCAGATATCAGGAGGAACACCGGTGGCGAAGGCGGGTCTCTGGGCAGTTACTGACGCTGAGGAGCGAAAGCATGGGGAGCGAACAGGATTAGATACCCTGGTAGTCCATGCCGTAAACGTTGGGCGCTAGGTGTGGGGTCCATTCCACGGATTCCGTGCCGCAGCTAACGCATTAAGCGCCCCGCCTGGGGAGTACGGCCGCAAGGCTAAAACTCAAAGGAATTGACGGGGGCCCGCACAAGCGGCGGAGCATGCGGATTAATTCGATGCAACGCGAAGAACCTTACCAAGGCTTGACATGCGCGGTGGAATCCCAGAGATGGGGTGTCATTTAGTTGGTCGCGTACAGGTGGTGCATGGTTGTCGTCAGCTCGTGTCGTGAGATGTTGGGTTAAGTCCCGCAACGAGCGCAACCCTCGTTCCATGTTGCCAGCAATTCGGTTGGGGACTCATGGGAGACTGCCGGGGTCAACTCGGAGGAAGGTGGGGATGACGTCAAATCATCATGCCCCTTATGTCTTGGGCTTCACGCATGCTACAATGGCCAGTACAGAGGGCTGCGATACCGTGAGGTGGAGCGAATCCCAAAAAGCTGGTCTCAGTTCGGATCGGGGTCTGCAACTCGACCCCGTGAAGTCGGAGTCGCTAGTAATCGCAGATCAGCAACGCTGCGGTGAATACGTTCCCGGGCCTTGTACACACCGCCCGTCACGTCATGAAAGTCGGTAACACCCGAAGCCGGTGGCCTAACCCGCAAGGGGAGGAGCTGTCGAAGGTGGGACTGGCGATTGGGACGAAGTCGTAACAAGGTAGCCGTACCGGAAGGTGCGGCTGGATCACCTCCTTTCTAAGGAGCATCAACCCGCTCACCCCTTCTGGGGGTGGGTGGGGTGGACCGGTTTCTACCAGCGAACGTCTGGGGGCCGGTGCTCGAGGGTGGAACATCAACACGGCATTCGCTGCTTCACTGCTGCGCTAGTACGGCCGGGTCTTGACGTGTCTTGACCTGGTGGGGAACGCGATCGGTGGTGGGTGTGGTGGGTGCCTGGCGCACTGTTGGGTCCTGAGGGACCGGGCACTGCATCCGGGTCGGCGTGATCGCCGGCTGGGGTGTGGGGTTCGTTTCTTCTTCTCAGGCCGTCTGTGGCAGGTCATACCGGCTGGGTTCTTCGCCTGGTGTCTGGTGTCTGCTGGTTGAGCAGGTGGTGTCTGGTTGTCGTTTGAGAACTGCACAGTGGACGCGAGCATCATGTAGTGGTGTTCGTCGAGTAGATAATCCTCTGATGATGTGGATCGCTGCTTCTGCTCCTCCTTTCGTCCGGGTCGGCCTTTGCGGGTCGTGCCGGTGGGTGGGGGGTTGGGTGTGGTGGTTCGCTGTCTTTGTGGTTTGGGTTTTGATTTCTGCACTGGCTTCACGCTGCTGCTGCTGCGGGTTGGGCTGCTGCTTTCCTGGTTTCGGCTGGGGGGTTGGTGGTGTGTCCGTGGTGGGTGGTGTGTGGTGCTCAAGTGTGTAAGGGCGCATGGTGGATGCCTTGGCATCAGGAGCCGATGAAGGACGTGGGAGCCTGCGATAAGCCTCGGGGAGTTGGCAACCAAGCGTTGATCCGAGGGTGTCCGAATGGGGAAACCCGGCCGTCGTCATGGGCGGTCACCCGCATCTGAATGTATAGGGTGCGTGGAGGGAACGTGGGGAAGTGAAACATCTCAGTACCCACAGGAAGAGAAAACAACAGTGATTCCGTGAGTAGTGGCGAGCGAAAGCGGATGAGGCTAAACCGCGCTTGTGTGATACCTGGTAGGGGTTGCAGGTGTGGGGTTGTGGGAGTGTGCCGGAGCCGTCTACCAGCGGTTCGGGGAGTGAGAAAGTCGTGGTGTAGCCGAAGGGCCTGGGATGGTCCGGCGTAGTGGGTGAGACCCCCGTAGGCGAAACATCGCGGCCTCCTTGGGCGCGCCTCCCGAGTAGCACGGGGCTCGTGGAATCTCGTGTGAATCTGCCAGGACCACCTGGTAAGCCTAAATACTTCCTGATGACCGATAGCGGACAAGTACCGTGAGGGAATGGTGAAAAGCACCCCGGGAGGGGAGTGAAATAGTACCTGAAACCATGTGCCTACAATCCGTCGGAGCCGGCTCGTTCCGGTGACGGCGTGCCTTTTGAAGAATGAGCCTGCGAGTTAGTGGTGCGTGGCGAGGTTAACCCGTGGGGGGTAGCCGTAGCGAAAGCGAGTCCGAATAGGGCGTATCAGTCGCGTGCTCTAGACCCGAAGCGGAGTGATCTACCCATGGCCAGGTTGAAGCGCGGGTAAGACCGCGTGGAGGACCGAACCCACCAGGGTTGAAAACCTGGGGGATGAGCTGTGGGTAGGGGTGAAAGGCCAATCAAACTCCGTGATAGCTGGTTCTCCCCGAAATGCATTTAGGTGCAGCGTCACGTGTTTCTTGCTGGAGGTAGAGCTACTGGATGGCCGATGGGCCCCACCGGGTTACTGACGTCAGCCAAACTCCGAATGCCGGTAAGTGAGAGCGTGGCAGTGAGACTGCGGGGGATAAGCTTCGTAGTCGAGAGGGAAACAGCCCAGATCATCAGCTAAGGCCCCTAAGCGTGTGCTAAGTGGGAAAGGATGTGGAGTTGCGCAGACAACCAGGAGGTTGGCTTAGAAGCAGCCACCCTTTAAAGAGTGCGTAATAGCTCACTGGTCAAGTGATTCCGCGCCGACAATGTAGCGGGGCTCAAGTACACCGCCGAAGCTGTGGCATTCACATGTGAACTTCAGGACGCCGGCGCCTTCTTGCCTTCGGGTGGGGGTGGGTGTGTGTTCTGCAGGTGTGTGGATGGGTAGGGGAGCGTCGTGTGTGGGGTGAAGCAGCCTGGTGATGGGTTGTGGACTGCACACGAGTGAGAATGCAGGCATGAGTAGCGAATGACGGGTGAGAAACCCGTCCGCCGATTGACCAAGGGTTCCAGGGCCAGGTTCATCCGCCCTGGGTAAGTCGGGACCTAAGGCGAGGCCGACAGGCGTAGTCGATGGACAACGGGTTGATATTCCCGTACCGGCGTAGAACCGTCCATGGTGAGGCCGGGGATGCTAAGCACCCAAAGCCTTTCGTTGCCTTCGGGCGCGAAGTGGTGGAGCGTGTGACCCGATCCGGTAGTAGTCAAGCGTGTTAACAGGGGTGACGCAGGAGGGTAGCTTCCGCGTGGCGATGGTTGTCCACGTCCAAGGGTGTAGGGCGAGGTGTTGGCAAATCCGCACCTCATGTGCCTGAGACCTGATGGTGACCCCGTAGGGGGGAAGTAGGGTGATCCCATGCTGCCTAGAAAAGCCTCGGCGCGAGGTTCGAGCCGCCCGTACCCTAAACCGACTCAGGTGGTCAGGTAGAGAATACCGAGGCGATCGAGTGAATCGTGGTTAAGGAACTCGGCAAAATGCCCCCGTAACTTCGGGAGAAGGGGGGCCTGAGACGTGAAGCCGCTTGCCGGCTAGCGTTTGAGGGCCGCAGAGACCAGGGGGAAGCGACTGTTTACTAAAAACACAGGTCCGTGCGAAGTCGCAAGACGATGTATACGGACTGACGCCTGCCCGGTGCTGGAACGTTAAGGGGACCGGTTACTTCCACTTCGGTGGGGGGACGCTGAGAACTTAAGCGCCAGTAAACGGCGGTGGTAACTATAACCATCCTAAGGTAGCGAAATTCCTTGTCGGGTAAGTTCCGACCTGCACGAATGGCGTAACGACTTCCCCGCTGTCTCAACCGCGAACTCGGCGAAATTGCACTACGAGTAAAGATGCTCGTTACGCGCAGCAGGACGGAAAGACCCCGGGACCTTCACTATAGCTTGGTATTGGTGTTCGGAACGGCTTGTGTAGGATAGGTGGGAGACTGTGAAGCGGTCACGCTAGTGGTCGTGGAGTCGACGTTGAAATACCACTCTGGTCGTTCTGGATGTCTAACTTCGGTCCGTGATCCGGATCAGGGACAGTGCCTGGTGGGTAGTTTAACTGGGGCGGTTGCCTCCTAAAGAGTAACGGAGGCGCCCAAAGGTTCCCTCAGCCTGGTTGGCAATCAGGTGTTGAGTGTAAGTGCACAAGGGAGCTTGACTGTGAGACAGACATGTCGAGCAGGGACGAAAGTCGGGACTAGTGATCCGGCCGTGGAGTGTGGAATCGCGGTCGCTCAACGGATAAAAGGTACCCCGGGGATAACAGGCTGATCTTGCCCAAGAGTCCATATCGACGGCATGGTTTGGCACCTCGATGTCGGCTCGTCGCATCCTGGGGCTGGAGTAGGTCCCAAGGGTTGGGCTGTTCGCCCATTAAAGCGGTACGCGAGCTGGGTTTAGAACGTCGTGAGACAGTTCGGTCCCTATCCGCTGCGCGCGTTGGAAACTTGAGAAGGGCTGTCCCTAGTACGAGAGGACCGGGACGGACGAACCTCTGGTGTGCCAGTTGTTCCGCCAGGAGCATGGCTGGTTGGCTACGTTCGGAAGGGATAACCGCTGAAGGCATCTAAGCGGGAAGCCTGCTTCGAGATGAGGTTTCCGTGCCCCGTGAGGGGTGGGAGGCTCCCTGTAGACGACAGGGTTGATAGGCCGGGTGTGGAAGCAACGACGAAAGAGTTGTGGAGCTGACCGGTACTAATAAGCCGATCACTTGTTCACCACGCACCAGCTGCCGCGGGCCCTTGTGGGGGTTTGCGGGGTGGGTGTTGGGGTGCAGGATGATCAAAACCCAGAGGTTGCTGGGTGAGTGCTGCTACGAGTTGTGTTTCGCGTCCATTGTGTGGTTCTCGGGTGACAACCCGCGCGCCCACCACGTGCCCCCTTTGGGGGGTTGGTGGTGGGGGTGTGGTTGGAGCCTGGCCTTTGTGGTCCGGTGGTCATAGCGGTGGGGAAACGCCCGGTCTCATTCCGAACCCGGAAGCTAAGCCCACCAGCGCCGATGGTACTGCTCGGGAGACTGGGTGGGAGAGTAGGACACCGCCGGCCACTCACCTT
>NZ_JBJLSF010000149.1:0-5740 GCF_050871885.1 Kineococcus aridisoli
CACCGCCGAGGCGGTGCGGGGCCCTGCTGCGTGCGCTCGCGGTCGCCGGTGCCCGCTCAGTGCTGGACGGCCTTCTCCGCCCCGGCGCCGGTGAGGCTGCGGACCTCCATCTCCGCGGCCCGCTTCTCGTTGCCGCGCTCGCGCTTGGTCACCGAGCCCAGCCAGCCGAGGAAGAAGGCCAGCGGGATGGTGACCAGCCCGGGGTTCTCCAGCGGGAACCAGGAGAAGTCGACACCCGTGTCGGTGATCATCGACAGCGAGGCGCCGGTCACCGGGTCCGTCTTGCCGGAGACGACGGGGGAGAAGGTGATGAGCACCAGGCAGGAGATCAGGCCGCCGTAGGTGCTCCACAGCGCCCCGCGGGTGGTGAAGCGCTGCCAGAACAGCGAGTAGATGATCGTCGGCAGGTTCGCGCTGGCCGCGACGGCGAACGCCAGGGCCACGAGGAAGGCGACGTTCTGGCCGTTGGCGAAGATGCCGCCGACGATGGCGACGGCGCCGATGACGACGATCGTCAGCCGGGCCACCCGGACCTCGGCGTTGGCGGACACCTCGCCCTTCTTGATGACGCTGGCGTAGATGTCGTGGGCGAAGGACGCGCTGGCGGTGATCGCCAGGCCGGCGACGACGGCGAGGATCGTCGCGAAGGCGACGGCCGCGATGACCCCCAGCAGGATCGTGCCGCCGAGCTCGTAGGCCAGCAGCGGCGCCGCCGAGTTGGCCTTGCCGGGAGCCGCCCTGATGGCGTCCGGGCCGACGATCGCGGCGGCGCCGTAGCCGATGACGAGGGTGAGCAGGTAGAAGATCCCGATGATCCAGATCGCCCACACGACGCTGCGGCGGGCCTCCTTGGAGCTGGGCACGGTGTAGAAGCGCATGAGGACGTGCGGCAGCCCCGCCGTCCCGAGCACCAGGGCCAGCGCCAGCGACAGGAAGTTCAGCTTGGAGACCTCGGTGGCCCCGTACTGCGCACCCGGCCCCAGCAGCGCCTCGCCGGCGGAACCGGGGGCGCTGACCGCCGCGCCGAGCAGGTCGGAGAGGTTGAAGCCGTAGCGCGCGAGCACCCACGCCGTCATGACCCCCGCACCCGCGACGAGCAGGCAGGCCTTGATGATCTGCACCCAGGTCGTCCCCTTCATGCCGCCGACGAGGACGTAGAGCACCATGAGAGCACCCACGACGGCGATGACGACGTTCTGCCCGGCGCGCGAGTCGATGCCCAGCAGCAGCGCGACCAGACCGCCCGCGCCGGCCATCTGCGCCAGCAGGTAGAAGAAGGAGACCGCGAGGGTCGAGATGGCCGCCGCCGTGCGCACCGGACGCTCGCGCAGCCGGAAGCTGAGGACGTCGGCCATCGTGAAGCGGCCGGTGTTGCGCAGCAGCTCGGCGACCAGCAGCAGCGCCACCAGCCAGGCGACGAGGAAGCCGATGGAGTACAGGAACCCGTCGTAGCCGTAGATCGCGATCGCCCCGGCGATGCCGAGGAAGCTGGCGGCCGACAGGTAGTCGCCGGCGATGGCGACGCCGTTCTGCGGGCCCGTGAAGGAGCGGCCACCGGCGTAGAAGTCCGCCGCCGTCCGGTTGCTGCGGCTGGCCCGCAGCACGACGACGAGGGTCACCGCCACGAAGGCGGTGAAGATGGCGATGTTGACGACGGGGTTGCCGATGTCCGTCGTCGGCGCCGCAGCGGCGCTCGCAGCAGTCCTCACCGCGGGTCCTCCTGGTCCTGCGCAGCGGTGCTGCCCGCGAGCGGTCCCTCGATCCGCTCGCGCAGCTCCTCGGCCGCCGGGTCGAAGTGCTTGTTGGCCCAGCGCACGTAGGCGGTGGTGATGGCGAAGGTGGAGACGAACTGGCCGAGCCCGAAGAGCAGGCCCACGGTGATGTTCGAACCGCCCACCCGGGTGCTCATGAACCCGTGGGCGTAGTCGGCCAGCAGCACGTAGGTGGCGTACCAGACCAGGAACAGGGCCGAGACCGGCAGCACGAACCGCCGGAACCGCCGCCGCAGCGCCTGGAACTCGGGGGAGGCTCGGACCTCCTCGTACGCGTCCTCGCGTGGGGTGTGCATTCGTGACCTCCTCGTCGACGAGATCGCCACGCTATCCGCCGCCGGCGCCGCCCGCAGGCGACAGGCCGCATCGTGACCCGCCCGCGATCACCGCTGCGGCTCCGGTTGTCGCCTGCCCGCGCAGCCGCCATCATCGGTGCGCGCGCCCGACCGGGCCAGCGCGTCCGTCGTGAAGGGTGGTGCCGTGGGAAAGCGGAAGTCGGGTGCCCGGGGGAAGCTCCTCGTGGTGACGGTGCTCCTGGGAGCGGGTGCGGCGGCCTTCGCCGCGCTGCGCAGCCGGCTGGGGGGCGGCGAGTCCGCGCCGGCGTCGGCGCCGACCCCGTGGACCCCCGCGCCGACCCCCTCGCCGGCTCCGGCTCCGGCGGCGTCGGCCCCCGCCGCTGCTCCGGCCGCTGCTCCGGCCGCTGCTCCGGCCGCTGCTCCGGCTCCCGCCGCTGCCGCGCCGGTCTCCGACCACGAGCCGATCCCGGCCTCCGCCGGTGAGGTCGCCGACGAGGAGCCCTCGAACGCGGTGAAGATCTTCGAGGAGGCCACCGCGCCGGTGGAGGGCACCGACCGCTGACGCCGCGCACCACCGTCCCGGCTGCGCCGGGGCGGTGGTGCTGCGCGTTCAGCCCTGCTGCGGCTGGGGGGCGGCGGTGAGCGCCGCCCACGAGCGCATCCAGGCCCACGCGGTCCAGCAGCAGATGGCGGCCGCCTTCGTGGCCTCCTCGTGCAGCACCAGGCCGCCGACCTCGTCGGCCACCAGCGAGTGGCCGAACCAGAGCGCGGCGAGCACCAGCAGCACGGCGGGCGCCCCCCGCAGCAGGTCCCGGGCGTAGCGCAGCCCCCACGCCAGCGCGGCGAGCCCCAGGACGCCCATCGTGACCTGCTCCGGCACGCCCAGGCGCAGCAGCGCGCTGTCGTGGAACATCATGAGGTCGTCGGCGCCCATCGCGGCGGAGACCAGCCCGCCGAGGAGCAGCAGGTTCCCCTCGCGCCGCCGACCACCGCTGCGCAGGACGCTGCCCGCCAGGACCCCCGCCGTCGCCGCGCAGATCCAGCCGAAGACGCCCACCTGCGTGACCCACCCCGCGTAGAAGACGAGCGGGTCGCCGGCGGTGGCGACCGCGAGCACGTCGCGGACGGCGGTCCCGAAGTAGAGGGGGTTGCGCGCCACCAGCAGGGTCAGGCCCACCGCGACCAGCGCGCTGAGCACCGCGGTGGCCACCACCGCGACCCGCTGCGCGCGGCTCGACGGCCGCACCGCGGCGGTGTGCGGCCGCGTGCGCGTCGGCGGCCGGTGGATGACCGGGAGGTGACGGGAGAGTGAACTGTGGGCCACCGCGCGATGCTCGCAGGTCCGCGGCGCCCGCGCACCAGGGACGTCGGCGCGGGAGCGGGGCGAGCCGCGCGACCCGGCGCGCCCGCGCTGCCACAGTGGCCGCGTGCCCGCGTCCCCGCCCGCCCGCAGCGCCGCCGTCGTCGGCGGCACCCTCCTGACCCTCACCCCGGACTGGCGCGGGGAGCGCCGGCCCGGGACGGTCGTCGTCCGCGACGGGGTGATCGAGGCCGTCGGGGACGTCGCCGTCCCCGCCGACCTGCCCGTCGTCGACGCCAGCGGCTGCCTCGTGCTGCCCGGGTTCGTCGACCCGCACACCCACCTCGGCGTCCACGCCGAGGGCGAGGGCTGGCACGGCGCCGACGTCAACGAGAAGGGCGAGCCGCGCGGGGCCCGGCTGCGCTCCTGGGACGGGGTCGACCCCGCCGACCGCGGGTTCGCCGACGCGCTGTCCGCCGGGGTGACGACCGTCGCCGTCCTGCCCGGCTCCGCCAACGTCGTCGGCGGCCAGACCGCGGCGCTGAAGACGTGGGGCGCCACCGTCGAGCACATGCTGCTGCGCGCCCCGCTGGGGGTGAAGAGCGCGCTGGGGGAGAACCCCCGCAAGGGCTCCAGCGGGCCCTCGACCCGCATGGGGGTGGCCGCCGCGCTGCGCGACGCCTTCGCCGCCGCCGCCCGCTCCGCCGCCCAGCGCGAGCGCGCCCGCGCGGCCGGCGACCCGGTGGACCCGCCGACCGGCGCCGAGCGCGACGCCGAGGTCCTGGCCCGGGTGCTGTCCGGGGAGCTGCTGTGGCACCAGCACGCCCACCGCGCCGACGACATCGCCACCGCCGTGCGCCTGGCCGACGAGTTCGGCTACCGCCTCGTGCTCAACCACGTCACCGAGGGCCACCGCGTGCTGGACCTGCTCGCCGAGCGCCGGCTGCCCGCCGTCGTCGGGCCGCTGCTGACCTCCCGCTCCAAGCCGGAGCTGCGCCACCGCTCGATGGCCGTCCCGGGGCTGCTCGCCGCCGCCGGCGTGCCGGTCGCGCTCACCACCGACCACCCCGTCGTGCCCGTGCAGCTGCTGCCCGTCTCGGCGGCGCTGGCGGTCAAGGAGGGCCTGGACCGCGACGAGGCGCTGCGCGCGCTGACGCTGAACCCGGCGCGCATCCTCGGCCTGGACGACCGCGTCGGCTCGCTGGCCCCCGGGCTGGACGGTGACCTCGTGCTCTGGTCCGGCGACCCGCTGGAGCTGATGAGCCGGGCCGTGCACGTCCTGCTGGGGGGCCGCCCGGTCTACCGCTGGGCCGACGGCGCCGGCGAGGTCGCCGAGCAGGACGGCACCTGGCGGCGGCTGTGAGGAGGGTGTGCGCGCCCGCCGGAGCGGCACCGGGGCGGCGGGCGGGGCGTTGAGCGGTCCGTGAGCGAGAACGAGTACCTGGCCGTGGTCAACGCCGGCGCCGGATCGGCGCGCGCGGAAGCCGTCGCGGCCGTCGTGGGGGAGCTGGGCCGCGCCGGTGACGTGGAGCTGCGCCGCACCGGGGGCCTGGACGACCTGCGCGAGGCGCTGCTGGGGGCGGACGGCAGGCGGGTGGTGGTCCTCGGCGGCGACGGCAGCCTGCACGCGGCGCTGCAGCTGCTGTGGACGGCCGGGGCCACCCGCGACGTCGGGCCGCTGGGCATCGTGCCGCTGGGCACCGGCAACGACCTCGCCCGCTCGCTGCGCCTGCCGCTGGACCCCGTGGCCGCGGCCCGCGTCGTCACCACCGGCCGCCCGCGCGGGCTGGAGCTGCTCGTCGACAGCCGCGAGCGCATCACCGTCAACACCGTCCACGTCGGGATCGGTGCCTCGGCCACCGCGAAGGCCCAGCGCCTCAAGCCCGCGCTCAAGGCCGGCGCCTACCCCGTGGGGGCGGTGTGGGCCGGGCTGAGCGCGGGCAAGGGCTTCCGCCTGCGCGTCGAGGTGGACGGCGAGGTCCTCGCCTCCGGCCGCGACCCGGTGCTCATGGTCGGGATCGGCATCGGCGGCACCATCGGCGGCGGCGCACCCCTCGTGCCGGGCGCCGACCCGCACGACGGCGTCGCCGACGTCGTCGTGTCCACCTCCACCGGCCCGCTGGCCCGCCTCGGCTTCGCCGCGGGCCTGCGCCGCGGGGTGCACGTGGAGCGCCAGGACGTGGCCACCGCCACCGGCAAGGTCGTGGAGGTGCGGGCGCTGTCGGGGGACTTCCGGCTGAACTCCGACGGCGAGGTCAGCGACCCGCAGACGGCCGAGCGCTTCGAGATGCACGCCGACGTCTGGCAGGCCGTCTGCCCCTGAGCCTGGAACCCCTCAGGGCGTGATCTTCCACGGTGCACCGTGGAAGATC
>NZ_JBJLSF010000150.1:0-5654 GCF_050871885.1 Kineococcus aridisoli
CCGCGCGCCCGGGCCCGCCGGCGGGCCGGCCCCCCCCCCGCCCCCCCCCCCCCCCCCCCCGCCGCCCCCCCCCCCCCCCGAGCCGGGTTTCGAGACCCTCACCCCGGTCTGCGCGCCGGCGCCGCCGGTCCAGCACCCGGGCTGCGCGGACGCGCGCAGCTACCGGGGAGCGCCGCTGCCCAGCGGGACGCCGGGGCAGCTGGTGCAGCTGAGCGGTCCGGACCGCTACGCGACCGCGGTCGAGATCGCCGAGCACGGCTTCCCCGAGGCGGACGTCGCGGTCCTGGTCAGCGGGGAGGACGCCCACCTCGTCGACGCCCTCTCCGCCGCCCCGCTCGCGCGCAGCCTCGCCGCACCGGTGCTGCTCGCCACGCGCGACGGCCTGCCCGCGGCCACCGCCGCCCACCTGGCCGAGCGCCGGGTGCGCTCGGTGCTGCTCGTCGGCGGCGCGCAGGCACTCGGCGAGGCGACGGTCCAGCGGCTACGGGACCTCGGCGTCACGGACGTGCAGCGCGTGGCCGGCCCCGACCGCTACGCCACCTCGCGCGCCGTGGCCGCGCTGGTGCCGCGCGCCGCCCACGGGTGGGTGGCCTCCGGCGAGGAGGCCCACCTCGTGGACGCGCTGGCCGCCGCCGGGGTGGCCGCCCGGCTCGGCGAGCCGCTGGTGGTCGTCGCCGACGACGACCCGATCCCCGCCGCGCAGCTGCTCTCCGCGCGGGGCGTCACCTCCACCACGGTCGCCGGCGGCCCGGCGGGGGTGACGCCGGAGGCGCTGGCGCCGCTGCCCGCGCCGCACCGCGCCGAGGGCGTCGACCGCTACGGCACCGCCGCGGCCCTCGCCCAGGAGGGGGTGGACCGCGGGCTGCCCGCGATCGACGTCGTCCTCGCCCCCGGCGTGCGCGGCCACCTGGTGGACGCCCTGGCCGCCGGGGCCCTCGGCCGCGGCACGCTGCTCGTGGGGGACGACCCCGCGGCGCAGGAGGTCGTCGAGGCGTGGTTCGACACCCACGGCTTCTGGCGCGCCACGGCCGTCGGTGCGGTGGAGGTCGAGGGTGGGGACTCCTGAGCGGACCGCCGGCGAGCGCCAGGCCGGCGGGGACGGCGGTGCAGCAGCCGAGCGCGCTCCCGGGGCGCCCACCGTGCTGATGGCCGACCGCGCGGCGCTGCTCCTGCTGGACGAGCGCGGCCGGCGCGTGCTGCCGGCGCGGTCCGCGCGGGCGGTGCTGGCCGGGGCCCTGCTGTGCGACCTCGTGCTGGCCGGGCGCGTGCAGGCCGACCCCGACACCGGCGTCCTGCGGGTGCTGCCCGCTCCCGCTCCGGGCGGGCCGACCGCGCCGCGCCTGGAAGCGGTGGCGGCCGGGCTCGCGCAGCGCCCGCTGCCCGCGCGCCGGGCCGTGCGGGCCGTCGCGGGCCGCCCGGTGTGGGAGGAGGCGGTGGCGGCCCTGGCGAAGGCGGGCGCGGTGCGCGAGGTGCGCGCGCGGCGCCTGCTGCTGTGGTCGTCGGTGCGCTGGCCGGCCGACGGGACCGCGCTGGCCCGGGTGCACCGGCAGGTGCGGGCGGCGCTGGTGGCCGCCCACCGGCGCCGGCGGCTGCGGGAGGTGGACCCGGGACCGGCCTGCCTGGTGCTGCTGCTGTCCGCGGCCGGCTGCCTGGGGTCGGTGGTGCCGGGGCTGCCGGCCGGTCTGGACGTCGACGAGGCGGCCGACGTGCTGGCCGAGGCGCTGGAGCGGGTGGGCGCGCTGCCCGAGGCGGCGGTGGAGGCGCTGGAGGGCGTCCAGGTCGCGGTGGGTGCCCTCGCCCGCGTCGGGTCCGGCGGTGACGGCCCGGCGCTGGACGGCACCTCGAACGACTCCGGCGGCGACTCGGGCGGCGACTCGGGCGGTGACTCCGGTGGAGGTGGTGGCGGCGGCGATTGACCCGCCGGCGCCTGCCCGCCCGCCACCGCCGGCGGCCGCGGGGGAATGGATGCGCCCGCCCGCCGGTTGTCGCGCTCGCCGCGTGGACGGGCAGCCACCGGCTCCCCGTGCCCGGCTGACCCAGCCCCGCCACGGAAGAGCCGCCATGACCTCGCGCACCGACCGTCCACCCGCCGCCGGCGCGAGCAGCTCCACCCCGCCGGCCCGGCCGCCCCTGCCGCGGCAGCCGTCCCCGGCCGGCGAGCCGCCTGCCGCCGACGCGCCGTCCCGGCCGAGCATGGGGCGCACCGCGCTGGTGCTCGGCGCCTTCGTCGCCGTCGGCCCGCTGACCATCGACATGTACCTGCCGGCCCTGCCCACCATCGGGGCGCAGCTGGAGACCACCGAGGCCGCGGTGCAGCTGACCCTGACGGGCACGCTCGTCGGCCTGGCGCTCGGTCAGCTGGTGATCGGTCCGCTCTCTGACGCCCTCGGCCGGCGGCGCCCGCTGATGGCCGGGACCGCCCTGCACGTGCTCGCCTCCCTGCTGGTCCTGCTGGCCCCGAACATCGCCGTCCTCGGCGCGCTGCGCGTGCTGCAGGGCGTCGGCACGGCGGCCGGTGCCGTCATCGCCCTGGCGATCGTGCGCGACCTGTACGAGGGGCGCGCGGCGGCCACGATGCTCTCCCGGCTGTTCCTCGTCATCGGTGCCGCACCCGTGCTGGCCCCGACCATCGGCGGCGAGGTGCTGCGCTTCACCTCCTGGCGCGGGATCTTCCTGCTGCTGGCCGTCTACGGGCTGCTGCTGCTGGCGCTCGGCGCGCGCTCGCTGCGCGAGACCCTGCCGCCCGAGGACCGCCGCCCGCTGCGCCTGGGCGCCACCGTGCAGACCTACCGGGGGCTCCTGCGCGACCGCACCTACCTCGGCCTGGTCCTCGTGGCCGGGCTGACCATGGCCGCCCTCTTCAGCTACGTGGCCGGTGCCTCGTTCGTGTACCAGGACCAGTTCGGGCTGGACCAGCAGCAGTTCGGCCTCCTCTTCGGCGCCGGCGCCGTGTGGCTGATCGGGGCCACCCAGCTGAACCCGCTGGCCCTGCGCCGCTTCACCCCCTCGCAGGTGCTCATGGCCGGCACCTTCGTCGGCCTGCTCGCCGGCGCGGTGCTGCTGGTGCTCGCCACCACGGGCACCGGCGGCCTGCTCGGGGTGGCGCTGCCGCTGTGGCTGGTGCTGTTCTCCACCGGCCTGGCCCTGCCCAACGCCCCCGCGCTGGCCCTGTCCCGGCACGGTGAGGCCGCCGGCGCGGCCGCCGCGCTCCTGGGCGCCGTCCAGTTCGGCGTCGGTGCGCTGGTCTCCCCCCTGGTGGGCGTGCTCGGCAACGACGCCCGCGCCATGGCCGCGGTGATCCTCACCGCCCTGGTGCTCGGCACCGCCGTCCTGCTGGTGGTGGTGCGCCCCTGGCGCCTGGTGGCCGACGCCGACCCCACCGCCGTCGTCGCCCACTGACGGCCCGCGGGGACGCGCACGATGACGCGGTCGACAGGCGTGGGTCTCCGCTCCGAGCGGGGACCGGTGCTCATCGCGGTCATGCTCTCCACCGCGCTGGTGGCGATCGACTCCACCATCATCGCCACCGCGGTGCCCTCGATCGTGCGCAGCATCGGCGGTTTCGCCCAGTTCCCGTGGTTGTTCTCGATCTACCTGCTGGCCCAGGCGGTCACCGTCCCGGTGTACGGCAAGCTCGCCGACGTCTTCGGCCGCAAGCCGGTCATGCTCGTCGGCATCGGCCTGTTCCTCGTCGGCTCGATCCTGTGCGGGCTGGCGTGGGACATGGGCGCCCTCATCGCCTTCCGGGCCCTGCAGGGCGTGGGCGCCGGTGCGGTGCAGCCGATGTCCATGACGATCGTCGGTGACCTGTACTCGCTGGCCGAGCGGGCCCGGGTGCAGGGCTACATCGCCAGCGTGTGGGCCGTCAGCTCCGTGGTCGGCCCCACCCTGGGCGGGGTGTTCTCCGAGTACGTCAGCTGGCGCTGGATCTTCCTCGTCAACGTCCCGCTGTGCCTGCTGGCCGGCGCCATGATCTGGCGCCGCTTCGAGGAGGACGTCCAGCGCAGCCGCCCGCGCATCGACTACGCCGGTGCGGTGGTGCTCACCACCGCCCTGACGCTGCTCGTCCTCGGGCTGCTCGAAGGGGGGCAGGCCTGGGCGTGGGCGTCGCCGCAGGGCGTCGCGGTCCTGGCGGCCGGGGTGCTGCTGCTGGCGGTGTTCGTGGCGGTGGAGCGGCGCGCCGCCGATCCCGTCGTCCCGCTCGCGCTGCTGCGCCACCGCCTGATCGTCACCACGAGCCTGGTGTCGGCGTTCGTGGGGGCAGTGCTACTGGGGCTGACCTCCTACGTGCCGACCTACGTGCAGGAGGCCCTGGGCACCGGTCCGCTGGTCGCCGGCTTCGCGCTGGCCGCGCTCACCCTCGGCTGGCCGATCTCGGCCTCGCAGGCCGGGCGCCTGTACCTGCGCATCGGGATCCGGGCCACGGCCCTGCTCGGCTCGCTGGTCGTGGTGGCCTCCAGCGCGGCGCTGCTGCTGCTGGACCGCTCCTCCAGCGTCGTCCAGGTCGGGGCGACCTGCTTCGCGATCGGGCTGGGCATGGGGCTGACGGCGGCTCCGACGCTCATCGCGGCGCAGGCCGCCGTCGGCTGGCAGCAGCGCGGGGTGGTGACCGCCACCAACATGTTCTTCCGCTCGCTGGGCAGTGCGGTGGGCGTCGCCGCGTTCGGCGCCGTCGTCAACGCGACGCTGGGCGCCACCGCGCTGGAGGGCGCCGGCGTCGACCCCGACGCCCTGACGCGCGCGGTGCACCACGTCTTCATCGCCACCGCCGCCGTCTCGGTGCTGCTGCTGGCCGCCGTCGCGTGCATGCCGCGCGAGGACGGGACGCGCTCCGGCGCCCCGGCCGACGCCGTGCGGGCCTCCTGACGGGGACGTGCCTCCTGACGGGGACGTGATGCACGCGACACCCTCCCGCGGGCCTCGGGAGGGGGGCTCGCGGTGTTGTGCAGGGGGCGGGGCCAGCCGGTCGGGACGAGCCGGGCGGGGCGTCCGGTCCAGCGGCTCCCGGAGCGGAGCGCGCCCCGCGACCACGACGAGCACCAGCACCAGCACCACGAGCGAGGTACCCATGACCACCCCTGCCGTCCACGAGCTGTGGCAGCGCATCGAGCGCTGGCGCGGGCACCCGCGCACCAGCGCCCGGCTGCCGGAGCTGCACCGGCTCACCCCGGAGGACCTGCACGACGAGGCGATCAGGGCGGCGACGATCGTCGCGCTGGCCGGGCTCGGCACCGACCGGCTGGTCGCGCTGCTGGACCTGCGCGACGCCCTGGCCGGCGGAGCGCTGGAGGCGTGGGCCGACGCGTGGGCGCGCGAGGCGAGCTGACCGGTCCCCGCCCGAGGCGGTGAGGTCCCCCCGAGCCTCCGGTGCCGCACTCGCGGTGCTCGGAGGCTCTCTGCATGCCCCCGACCGCACCCCGCCCCACCACCGGCCCACTACCGTCCTCCGCCGACCTCGTGGTGGCGGGGCTGCCGCTGTCGACCACGCTGGGGACGGCCGGGCGGGTGCCGGGGGCCGGCCGCGGTCGGGCCGAGGTGGCGGACCGGCGCCGGGACGAGGTGCTCACGCGGCGCCCCGCGAGCCCGGGGGCCGGCTCAGCACCCGCACCCGCGCCCATCTTGTGCAACGCACCGCCGCCGGGCGGACCCCCCCC
>NZ_JBJLSF010000151.1:0-5464 GCF_050871885.1 Kineococcus aridisoli
GCGCCGGCCGCTCAGCCGGCGCCGGGCAGGCGCACCGCGAAACCCGTGCGCACCGCCGCCAGGACCGTCGACGCCTCCAGCGCGGCCCGCACCAGCGCCCCGGTGTCCACCCCGTCGCCGGCCGACACCCGCACGTCCACGTCCGCACCGGTGACCCGGCCGTCCTCGACGTCGACCTCCACCCGCACCTCCAGCGCCTCCAGCTCCACGCCGCGCGCGTGCGCCGCGCACCGCAGGTCGTTGGCCAGGCACCCGCCCACCGCCAGCGCCAGCAGCTGGCCGCCGTTGAACCCCAGGCCGGCGCCGCCGGCCACGCCGTCCGGGCGGTCCACCACCACCGAGTGCCGCCCGCTCGTGCCCACCGCCGCCGCCGTCCCCGGCAGCGACCGCACCCGCGCCTCGATGCCCGTCACCTCCCCGATGCTCCTCCCGCGCGCGGGCCGCGGGAAGGGGGTGCGCGCCCCGCGCGGTGCCGGGGGCGCACCCCGCGCCGCCTACCATGAGCGCGTGCAGGACGTGCAGCAGGACGTGCAGGAGCGCGCGCGGCGGGAGGCCCGCTCGTGAGCGCCACCGTCGGTCCGCCGCTGTCCCCGCAGCGGCGGGCGACGGCGGTGCGCGCCTTCGACGCGCTGGCCCCGCAGGACCGCAGGGACGTCCTCGCGCTGGCCCGCCAGGGCCGCCGCCACCCCGACGAGCGCGTCGCCGCCGTCGCCTGGTGGTACGCCGCCTCCGTGCTGCAGCCGCGCTGGTACAACCGGCTGCCGCTGGCCGTGGCGCCGGCCGCCGCGCTCGCGCTCCTGGCGGTGGCCCTGCTGCTGGACGCCTGGCCCGTGGCGCTGCTGGCGCTGCTCGTGCTGCTCGCCGGTGCGGGCCTGGCCCGCCAGCGGCTGTCCACCGCGCCGCTGCTGCGCCTGATGCGCCCCACCGACGCCGCCGCCGACCCCGGGACCCCCGCGGGCACCGGCGACGAGACCGGCACCGGCTGACCCGTGCGTGCGCGTCCGGACGGGTGCCCGCCCGTCAGGTCGCCCGCACGGGACGCCGATGGCTCCTGCGTGCGGACTCGCCCGAGCAGCGGACGGGACGCGCCGCAGCGGCCCCGCCGCCTCGGCGCGGACCTCGGCGCGCTCGCCGGGCTGCTGCTGGCCCTCGCGCTCGCCCAGGCCCTGCTCGGGCGCGGCAGCGACGGGGCCCTCGTGCTCTTCGGCGCCACCGAGGCGGCCACCGCCCTGCTGGCCGCCGGCGCCGCCCGCACCCGCGCCCGCCTGCTGCCGGCGGGGTGCGCCGCCCGGCGCAGCTGGCTGCTGTTCGCCGGCGCCTGCGCCGCGTGGGGACTGGGGCAGGTGCTGTTCGCCTCCCAGGACGTCGTCGGCCTCGACCCGCCGTCCACCTCGTGGTTCGACGTGCCGTTCACCGCCTGGGGCGTGCTGCTGGTCGCCTCCGCGGCCGCCCACCTGCGCGGGCGGGTGCGCCCCCACCACGGCGCGCGCGCGCTGCTCGACGGCGCGCTGCTCGGCCTGGGCCTGCTGATCGTCGTGTGGGTCGGCTGGCTCGGCGACGCCGTCGCCGCCCACGAGGGCCCGCCCGCCGGCCTGGTCGCGCCGCTGGGCTACCCGCTCGTCGGCGTCGTCTTCCTCGTGGCCACCCTGGTGGCCGTCGCCCGCGGCGGCGGCGGGCGCACCGTGCTGCTCGTGGTGGCCGGCGCGTGCCTGGGCCTGGCCGCCGACGCCAGCTACGCCTACGGCGCCGTCTCCGCGGAGGGCTTCGCCACCGGCGGCCCGGCCGACTTCGCCTGGGTCGCCGCCTTCGGCCTCTACGCCCTCGCCGCCCGCCACGACCGCGAGCAGCCGGTGCCCCGCAGCGAGACCCGCACCCCCGCCCGGGACCTGCTGGTGCCCTACGCCGCCCTCGCGCCCGCGACGGCCTGCGCGGCCGTGCGGCTGTGGTCCGGCCCCGACCGCGTCGTGCTCGTGCTGGCCCTGGCCGGCGTGCTGCTGGCGATGGTGCGCCAGTTCCTCGTCCTCGACGACCACCGCCGGCTGCTGCGCGTGGCGGAGGCGCAGCGCGCCGCCCTCGACGCGCTGGCCCACGTGGACCCGCTCACCGGCCTGGAGAACCGCCGCCGCTTCGGCGAGCGGCTGCAGGAGGCGGTGCGCGCCGCGCTGGCCGAGGGGCGCCCGGTGCTCGTGGCCTTCGTCGACCTGGACCGCTTCAAGCAGGTCAACGACACCCTCGGCCACCAGGCCGGCGACGACCTGCTGCGCGGGGTGGCCGACCGGCTGCGCGGCTGCCTGCGCGCCGGCGACTGCGCCGCCCGCTGGGGCGGGGACGAGTTCGCCTTCCTCGTCACCGACCCCGGTGTCGACGCCGCGGCGGTGGTGGCCCGGCTGCGGGCGGCGATGAGCGAGCCGTTCGAGATCGCCGGCACCCGGGTGCGCGCCACCGCCAGCATCGGCGCCGTCGCCGAGGACCCCCGCGACCTGCCGGTCACCGGCCCGCCGTCCGCCGTGGTGGAGGCCCTGCTGGCCGCCGCCGACGCCCGCATGTACGCGGTGAAGCGGGCCGGGCGCGGCTCCGCCGCCGCCGGCGGCTAGCGTCCCCGGCCGTGCCCGCGCCCGCCCCGCCCCCCCACCCGCCGCCCCACCCGCCGCCTCACCCGCCGCCCCACCCACCGGCCGCCCCACCGCCCGTGCGGACCCTGCGCGTGCCCGTGGCGGGCGGGGTCCTGGCCGCCACGGTGGCCGACCGCGACGCGGCGACGGTGCTGCTGCTGCCGGGCCAGTCGCTGGGCCCGGACGTCTTCGACGGGGTCCTGGCCGACCTCGCCGGCGACTTCCGGGTCGTCGTCGCCCACACCCGCGGCACCGGGGAGGCCGACGTGGCGCCCGGGGACTGGACGACCCGCACCTTCGCCGCGGACGCGCTGGCCGTCCTCGACGCCCTCGGCGTCGCCCGCGCGCACGTCTACGGGTTCTCCATGGGCGGCCGCGTCGCGCAGGTGCTGGCCGCCGAGCACGCCGAGCGCGTCGGCTCCCTCGTCCTGGGCGCCACCGGCCCCGGTGGCGCCCACGAGGTCCCGCGCACGGGCGAGGTCACCCGCGCCCTGCGGCACACGGGGTCGCCCGCCGGTCTCACGGCGCTCGCGGAGCTGTTCTTCACCCCCGGCTGGATCGCCGCCCACCCGGCGACGGCGGCCCGGTTCGCACCGCGCGGCACCCCCCGGGCGCGCCGCGCCCACCACGCCGCCAGCACCGGTCACGACGGCTGGGACCTGCTCCCCCGCATCGCGGCGCCCACCCTCGTCCTGCACGGCGAGGACGACGCCCTGACACCCGTCGCCAACGCCGCGCTGCTGGCCGGGCGGGTGCCCGGCGCGCGGCTGCGCACCTTCCCCGGTGCCCGCCACGGCTACCTGGAGCAGGAGCGGCCGCAGTCCTCGGAGGTGGTGCGCGCCTTCCTCAGCGGACGGTGCGCAGCGCCAGCGGCAGGCAGCGCACCGTGAGGGTGGAGCCGGCGTCCACCTGGAACACCTCGCCGTCCAGCTGCAGCGGCATCGGCGACTCGGTGCGGAAGACGTAGGGCGTCCTGCGGGACTCCACCTCGTGCGCCCCGCGCAGCACCCGGGCGAACTCCGCCAGCAGCCGCAGCTTGCCGCGGTGCGGGATGAGCAGCGTCTCGAAGCGCCCGTCGTCGGGGGCGGAGTCCTCCGACAGCTGCGCGTACTTGGCCATCCGGTCGATGTTGGCGAACACCAGCGAGTCGATGCGCAGCCGCCGGCCCTCGTGCACGATCGCCAGCGGCCGGTAGCTCCAGAACGCGCGCACGACGAGCATGGACTCCTTCACCGCGTCCAGGTCGTGCTCGTTGAGCGCGGCCGCCGCGACGGGGGTGATGCCGATGCCGGCGTAGGAGTGCGCCACCCGGCTGCGGCCGGCGCCGCTGACCTCCAGCAGGTCCATCCGCACCGGCGGCCTGCCGTGCACGGCGTCGACGACGGCCTCCACCAGCGGGCGCTCGTGGGTGGCGGTCGCGTGGTCGTTGGCGTTGCCCGAGGGCAGGACCGCCGCCAGGCCCGGGTGCCCGTCCCGCTCGGCGGCCACCAGGCCGTTGACGACCTCGTGGTAGCCGCCGTCGCCGCTGGCGGAGACCACCAGCGTCCCCGGCCGCCCCGTCACCGCCTCCCGGGCCAGGTCCTCGGCGTGGCCGGCGTGCTCGGTCTCCCGCAGCTCCACCTCCAGCTCCGGCACCCGCTGCTGCAGCTGCTCCTGCAGGTGGCGGGCGTTGTCCGGCCCGTCCCCGGTGCTGTTGGGGTTCAGCACGACGACGACGCGGGTCAGGGGTGCGGAGCTCACGCCTGCACCGTAGGGGCTGCGGCGTAGCCGTGCGCGGTGTCGACCACGTGCAGCAGCGCCTGACCGGCCGCGAACCGGCGCACCTGCTCGTGCAGCAGCTGCTCCAGGCGCTCGTCGAAGCCCGCCGCGTCACCGGCCAGGTGCGGGGAGACGATCGCGCCCGGCTCCTCCCACCACGGGCTGTCCGCCGGCAGCGGCTCGGTGCGCCACACGTCCAGCGCTACCCCGCCCAGGCGCCCGGCGCGCAGGGCCTCCAGCAGCGCGTCCTCGTCGACGACCGGGCCCCGGCCCACGTTGACGACGATCGTGCCGGGGCGCATCGCGGCCACGACCTCGCGGCCCACCAGGCCCCGGGTGGCCGCCGACAGCGGCGCGGTGACGACGACGACGTCGTAGCCGCCGACCAGGGCCGCCAGCCCCGCCGGGCCGTGCAGCGCCCCGAAGGGGGCCATCGGCGCCCGCGGACTGCGCACCACCCCGTCGACGGCCACGCCGAGCGCCGCGAGCAGCCGCCCGGCCTGCGTGCCGATGGAGCCCGCGCCGACGACGAGGGCCCGCCGGCCCGCCAGCCCCAGCGTCGTGCGGTGCTGCCAGCGGTGCCCGGCCTGCAGCCGCAGCGTGGTCGGCAGGTCCTTGCAGAACGCCAGGACGCAGGCCAGCACGTACTCGGCGATGTCGCGGTCCAGCACCCCGCGGCTGCACGTGAGCACGGCCGGCCGGGTGCGCAGGTGCTCCAGCAGGGCGCCGGACAGCAACCGGTCCGGGCCCGCGCTGCTGGTGTGCACCCACCGCAGCCGCGGCAGCGCCCCGGCGCCCTCCCGTGCGGCGTCGATCGCGGCGTCGATCGCGGCGTCGATCGCGGCGTCGAAGCCGTCCCAGACGACGAGGGCGTCGGCGGCGGCCAGGGCCCCGGGCAGCGCCGGGTCGCGGGGGCCCACCACCCGCACCCGCGCGGACTCCCGCAGCGGCATCGGGTCCGGGCAGCTGCCGACGGGGACGACGAGGAGGTCGGGGACGTCAGGGGCGTCGGGGAGCGCGCTCACCGCCCCAGTCTCCCCGCCGCGCCCCCTCCCCTTCCGTGGTGATCTTCCACGGTGCACCGTGGAAGATCA
>NZ_JBJLSF010000152.1:0-5376 GCF_050871885.1 Kineococcus aridisoli
CGCGCCCCCCCGCCCCCCCCCCCCCCCCCCCCCCCCCCGCCCCCCCCCCCCCCCCCCCCCCCCCCCCCCCCCCCCCCCCCCCCCCCCCCCCCCCCCCCCCCCCCCCCCCCACGGCCTGGAGCCGGCCGACCTGACCCGGCTGTGGGAGGTCAACGACGCCGTCCTGCACTCCCTGCGCGAGGGGCTCGTCGTCCTCGACACCGCCGGCCGGGTGCAGGTCGCCAACGACGAGGCGCGCCGGTTGCTGCCGGCCGGCGCCGACGGCGCGCTCGTGCTGCCCCCGGCGGTGCAGCGGCTGGCCGACGCCGGCGAGGACGTCGTCGACGACGTGCAGGTCACCGAGGACCGCGTGCT
This sequence comes from Kineococcus aridisoli, assembly GCF_050871885.1. NCBI lineage: Bacteria > Bacillati > Actinomycetota > Actinomycetes > Kineosporiales > Kineosporiaceae > Kineococcus > Kineococcus aridisoli. Next base: position 355 of record NZ_JBJLSF010000152.1, read on the forward strand.
CGTCGTCAGCCGCCGCGACGCCCGCTGGGAGGGCCGGCGCGTCGGCACCGTCATCACGCTGCGCGACCACACCGAGCTGCAGGCCCTCACCCGCGACCTCGACGCCGTCCGGGGCCTGGCCGAGGCGCTGCGCTCGCAGGCCCACGAGGCCGCCAACCGGCTGCACGTCGTCGTCACCCTCGTCGAGCGGGGCCTGCCGCAGCAGGCCGTCGCCTTCGCCACCGCCGAGCTGGCCGCCGCCCAGCAGCTCACCGACCTCGTCGTCGCCGACGTCGCCGACCCGGCCGTGGCGGCCCTGCTCATCGGCAAGTCCGCGCAGGCCGCCGAGCGCGGCGTCGAGCTGGAGGTGGAGCCGGACACGGCGCTGGCCGAGGGCCTGCTGCCGGCGCGCGACCTCGTCACGGTCGTCGGCAACCTCGTCGACAACGCCGTCGAGGCGGCGCTGGCCGGTGCGCCCCCGCGCTGGGTGCGGGTGCGCGCCACCGCCGACGCGGCAGCGGTGCGGGTGCGCGTCACCGACTCCGGCGAGGGCCTGCCGGCCGGCTGGCTGGAGCGGGCGGTGCAGCGCGGCTGGTCGCGCAAGGAGCACCGGCTGGCCCCCGAGGGCGCGCACGGGCTCGGGCTGGCCCTGGTGGGCCAGGTGGTCCGCCGCCACGGCGGCACGATCGCCGTCGAGGAGCCGGTGACCCTCGACGACGGCGGCGGCACGATCGTCGTCACCCTCCCCGTCCCCCGGCCCGTCCCGCCCGCCGCCGGCACCCCGCGGGCGGCCCGCGCGGCCGGGGAGGTGCCGACGTGATCCGGGTGCTCGTCGTCGAGGACGACCCGCTGCTGGCGGCCGGGCACGCCGAGGTCGTCGCCGGCGTGCCCGGCTTCAGCGTCGTGGCCGCCGTGCACTCGGGCCGGGAGGCGCTCGCCGCCGTCGGCGCGGCCGGCGCCGACGCGCCCGTCGACCTCGTCCTGCTCGACATGACGCTGCCCGACGTCGGCGGCCTGCAGGTCCTGCGCGCGCTGCGGGCCGCGGCCGTGCCCGCCGACGTCATCGCCGTCACCGCCGCCCGCGACCCGGCCGTGGTGCGGCAGTCGCTGTCGATGGGGGTCGTGCAGTACCTGCTCAAGCCGTTCACCGCGGCGGCCCTGGCCGACCGGCTGCGCGCCTACGCCCGCTTCCGCGCCGACGTGGCGGCCGCCGCGGGCGAGCGCGGCATCGACCAGCACGCCATCGACGAGGCGCTCGCGCAGCTGCGCACCTCCGCCGCCCCCGGCCGCGGCGTGGCGGCCCCCACCCTGCAGGCGGTCGTGACCGCGCTGCGCGAGGCCCCGGCCGCCGTCGGCCTGTCGGCCGCCGAGGTCGCCGGCGCCACCGGCCTGTCCCGGGTCAGCGCCCGCCGCTACCTGGAGCACCTGAGCGCGGCGGGACGGGTCCGGCGCGAACCGCGCTACGGCGGCTCGGGGCGCCCGGAGCTGGCGTACCTGCCGACGCCGACGCTGTGAGGGCCGCCCTCAGCGCACCGGGGGGCTGAGCTCGTGCGGGGTGCCGAGCTCGTGCGGGGGCAGCAGCGCGGGCGCCGGGCCGGCCGGGCGGGCGCCGGCCAGGTCGGCCGGCGGCACGGGCCGACCGAACAGCCAGCCCTGCGCCAGCGGGCAGCCGAGCGCGACGAGCAGCTCCGCCTGCTCCTCGGTCTCCACGCCCTCGGCGACCACCTGCAGCCCCAGCGAGCCGGCCAGCGACAGCAGCGCCGTGAGCATCCCGGCCCGCCGGGGCGAGGTGGTGATCTCCGCGATGAAGCCGGAGTCCAGCTTGAGGTAGTCGGCCGGCAGGGTGTCCAGGCGGCTGAAGGAGGAGTAGCCGGTGCCGAAGTCGTCGATGGCCACGCCGACGCCGTGCCCGCGCAGCTCCTCCAGCGCCTGCAGCGCAGCGCCCGAGGAGCCGTCGAGCAGGCTCTCGGTGACCTCCACGACGAGCAGGTCCACGGGCCAGCCGGTGCTCCGGCAGACCTCCAGGACGGAGTCGGCGTAGCCGCCGGCGGTCAGCTCCCGGCCGGAGACGTTGACGGTCAGCAGCAGGTCGCGCCCCCAGGCGTCGCGCAGCGCCCGCGCGCTGCGGCAGGCGTCGGCCATCACGGCCCGGCCCAGGTCCGCGATGAGCCCGGCGCTCTCGGCGACCGGCACGAACTCCAGGGGCGGGACGGCGCCGCGCACCGGGTGGGTCCAGCGCGCCAGCGCCTCGACGCCGACGAGGCCGCCGCTGGTGGGGGAGACCACGGGCTGGAACCACGCGCGCACCTGGCCGTCGGCGACGGCCAGCGCGAGGTCGCGGGCGAGCTCGACGCTGTCGAGGTCGTCCAGGCGCGAGCGGCCGCGCCCGCCGGCCTTGGCCGCGTAGAGCGCGGTGTCCGCGCGGCGCACGAGGTCGGCGCCGCTCTCGCCGCCGGAGAGCTGGGCGACGCCGGCCGACAGCCCCGCGCCGTGCGCCTGGGCGCGCAGCCGCTCGACGACCGCGAGCGCGGCCCGCCCGTCGTGGCCGGGCAGCAGGAGGGCGAACTCGTCGCCGCCGTAGCGGGCCAGGACCGCGCCGGGCGGCAGCGCCGCGGCGCACTGGTCGGCGATGCGCTGCAGCAGCGCGTCACCGGCGCCGTGGCCGCCCCCGTCGTTGACGGTCTTGAAGTGGTCGACGTCCAGCAGCGCCGCCGACAGCGGCGCCGTGCGCCCGGCGGCCACCGCCGCGTCGAGGGCGACGTCGAAGCCGCGCCGGTTGAGCAGACCGGTGAGGCCGTCGTGGCTGGCGTCGGAGGCGATCCGCACGAGCAGCGCGATGGCGGTGGCGACGACGAGGCAGACGACCACCAGCGCCGCCACCACCCCGGCGCTGACCCCCTCGCGCTCGTGCAGCGCCCAGGCGCCCGCGGCGAACAGCACCGCCAGGTGGGCGGCGCCGTGCTGCCAGGGGAAGAAGAACACGACGTCCACGGCGACGAGGACGTACACCGTCGAGATCGCCAGCGCCGTGGCCGTCGTCGGGCACAGCGGCACGGCGAGGGTGATGAGCACCGTCCCGAGCAGCAGGACCCCGTGGTAGGCCGGCCGCGGCAGCCGCCACCCGGCCACGAGCAGCCCGGCGCCGGTGAGCACGGCCGTGCCGGCCAGGGCGAGCAGCACCAGCCGGTCGCGGCCGTCGGGGAAGTGCGCGGCGAGGATGACCGCGAGCGCGGCGGCGCCGCCGGCCACGAAGAAGGTCCCGGCCGTCAGCCCCATGACCCGCGGCGTGGCCAGGGTCGGGGCGGCGGCGGAGCGGAGCACCCTCCAGGGGTCGGCGCCGGGGCGCGGCGGCTGGAGGTCGGCGCCGGGGCGCCACCCGAGCGGCGCAACGCGGCGCCCCAGGGCCTAGGGTCGCTCCCGTGGCAGCAGCGGAGCGCATCACCGACAGGATCGTCCACCACGGCGAGGGGCCGTGCTGGTCGCCGACGTGGGGCGGCCTGAGGTTCGTGGACATGACCGAGGGCGACGTCCTCACCCTGGCCGCGGACGGCTCGACGAGCCGGCGGCACTACGGCGAGGTCGCCGCGATCGTGCGGCCGCGCACCCGCGGCGGCGCGGTCGTCGCCGTCGAGCGCGGCTTCGTGCTCGAGGACGAGGACGGCACGCTCGACCCGCTGCCGGAGCTGTGGGCCGCGGACGCGGGCATCCGCATGAACGAGGGCGGCTGCGACCCCGACGGCCGCTTCTACGCGGGCTCGATGGCCTACGGGGGCACGCAGGGCCGCGGCACGCTGTACCGCCTCGACCCCGACGGGTCGGTGAGCACGGTCCTGGAGGGCGTGACAATCTCCAACGGCCTCGGCTTCAGCCCCGACGGCACCCTGGCGTACTACAACGACACCCCCACCGGCCGCACCGACGTCTTCGACTACTCGCGCGAGGGCGGCCTGGTGAACCGCCGGCCGTTCGCGCAGGTCAACGAGGAGGGCGGCACCGACCGCCCCGACGGGTTGTGCGTGGACGCCGAGGGCGGCGTGTGGACGGCCCTGTTCGGCGGCTCGGCGGTGCGCCGCTACGCCCCCGACGGCACGCTGGACGCGGTCGTGGAGGTCGGGGCGCGCCAGGTCACCGCGTGCACCTTCGGCGGCGAGGACCTGACCGAGCTGTTCATCACGACCTCGCGGGAGAACCTCGACGAGGACGACGACCCGGCCGCGGGCAGCCTCTTCCGGCACGTGCCCGGGGTGAAGGGCCTGCCGGTCCTGCCGTTCGCCGGCTGAGACCGGCGCGCGGGGCCGGTGTCAGCGGGGCGGGGTCAGGACGACGGGGTCAGGACGACGGGGTCTCGACCCGCACGGGCGGTTCGGGGGCCGGGGAGCCGCCGTCGGTGCGCCCGGCGGCCTCGTCGCGCAGCCGCTGCGCGAACTCCTCGGCCATCATCAGCCGCTCGCGCAGCTTCTCGACGCGGGCGTCGGCGGCCGCGCGGAAGTCGTCGAGCTTGGCGAACAGCTCCTCGCGCGGGGTCTCGGAGGGCACGCGGCCGTCGAGGGCGTCCAGGACCGACAGCAGCTCGCGCATCTCGTCCAGGGAGAAGTCCAGGGGCTTCATCCGCTTGAGGATGAGCAGCCGGTAGACGTCCATCTCGGAGTAGAGGCGGAAGCCGCCGGGACTGCGGTGGGCCGGGCTGACCAGGCCCATCTCGTCGTAGTAGCGGATGGTGCGGAAGCTGTAGCCGACCCGTTCGACGACCTCGCCGATCTGCATGAGCCCGGACGCGGACACGGACACCTCCTCCGAGACGGGTGTGCTGCGCCCCGGCGGCGGCACGACGCTCGATCGTAACCGCCGCCCGCGCGGGTGGCCCCGCCCGCGCGGTGCGGCCGCCCCTGCGGCCACCCGTGCGGGTGCGCGGCGCGACGGGCGGCGAGCCCGGGCGCGTGCGGGACTCCGGGCGCGCCCTCGCCGACGACGACGGCCGGCCGCTGGGCGCCGTCGTCGTGCTGCGCGACACCACCGCCGACCACGCCCGCGTCGTCGCGCTGG
>NZ_JBJLSF010000153.1:0-5041 GCF_050871885.1 Kineococcus aridisoli
GGCGCCGCGGGGGCTTTGGGGGGTTTGGGGTTCGCCACCGCGGGGGCGGGGGCGCCCGCCCCCGCCGGGGGGGTGGCCACCGCCAGCAGCGGGACCGCCAGCAGCAGCGCGGGCAGCGCCCCCGGCCGGCGTCGGCGCCGTCCGCAGCGGTGCGCGGGCGTGGGCGTGCTCGTGGGCGTGCTCGGGGTCACGGGATCCCTCCGTGGACGAGGCGGTGGTGGTGCGACGGCGCGAGTGTGGCAGCCGGGACCGCCCGCCCGCCGGGGTTTCCGCGGCGGGCGGGGAGCGTCAGCAGGTGCGGGTGACCTCGCCCACCCGGGCCACCGCCGCGGCCGCAGCGGACGGGGTGGTCGCGGGCGGGGCGGTCGCGGCGCCTGGCCGCGGACGGTCCGCGCACACCTCGATCGCCGCGGTCAGCACGTCGCGGAGCCTGCGGTCGGCATCGGGCACGCAGGCGCGTGCGATGCCCTCCACGGCGCAGGCGACGATGCGCGGTGCGACCGCGCGGCCGAACCGCGCCGGGGTGGCGTCGGCGCCGTGACCGTGCTGCCGGGCGAACCGCTCGGCCCAGAGCGCCGCGCCCGGTGCCCGCCGCAGCGCCGCGGCGGTGGCCGCGTCCGGGCGCACCGCGCCGCCCGCCAGCCGGGCGGCCACCCGTTCGGTGCTCAGCAGCCCGAGGGCCAGGACGCGCTGACGCTCCTCGGCGACCACCGGCAGCGCGGCCACCGCGGCCAGCCGGGCGATGCGCACGTCGATCCACGGGTCCTCGCCGCGCCGCCCGACGACCGAGGGCACCAGGTCGAGCAGCAGCGGGCGGGCCGCGTCGGAGGTGTGGTCGTTGACGCCGCGGGCCAGGGCCGCCAGCAGCGGGTGGGTGCACGCGGGGTGGTCGCTCCACGGTTCACCGGCCAGGTGGGAGGCGAGCTCCATGAAGCAGGCGCCCTGGCGCGGGCTGCGGTGCCGGCCACGGCTCAGCAGCGGCACGCCGTCGGGTGCACCGGCCCGCCGGCCGGGGCGCGGCGCAGCGGGCAGGAGCGGCAGGGACCAGGACATGGACACCCCCACGGGGACCGACGGCACCGTCGCGGACCGGATCGTGGGACCAGTCTGCGCGTCCCCGTGCGGTGCGCAAGGGCTGCGGCCGGGCCGGCGCCGCCGACCGCCGCCTCGACCGGCGCGGTCAGCCCAGGACCGCGTCCGCCTCGACCTCCACCAGCAGGCGCGCATCGATCAGGGCGCTCACCTCGAGCATCGACGACGCCGGGCGGATGTCGGCGAAGAACTCACCGTGAGCGCGTCCGACCTCCTCCCAGCGGCTGATGTCGGTGACGAAGACCCGGGTGCGCACCACGTCGGACAGGCTCGCCCCGACCTCGGACAGGGCCGCCGCGATGCGCCGGAGGGCCTCGCGGGTCTGCTCGGCGATGTCGTCGCCACCCACCGGAGCACCGTCCGCCCCGGCGGCCGTCGTCCCCGCCACGCTCACCCAGGGCCCCACGCGCACCGCGCGCGAGTAGCCGACCAGCGGTTCCCACACCGCACCGGAGGAGACGACCTCGCGCTCGGACATGGCGGGATCATGCCGCAGGGCGGCGGTCCCGGTCAGCCCCGGATGACCCCGCGGATCCCGCCGCCGACCAGCGTCGCCACGTTCACCATCACCGTCGGCAGGGCCAGCCCACCGGGGGCGGCCACGTAGCAGGTGCGCCAGCGCGGGTGGAAGCCCTGCTTGAACGTCCGCAGGCCCTTGAAGTTGTAGAACTGCTCGCCGTGGGTCCACAGCAGGTGCCCGACGCGGTCCCAGAACGAGGCGGTGCCACCGGTCCGCAGCCCCGACAGGGGCGCCATCCCCAGGCTGAACGAGGCGAAGCCGTTCTCCTTGGCCCACAGGATGCACTCGATGAACAGGTAGGTCATCACGGTGCGGGGGCCGTCGGGCAGGCGGCGCATCAGGTCGACCTGCACCTCCCGGCCGTCGCCGCCGACCCACAGCGTGGCGAAGGCGATGACCTGCCCCTCCTGGCGGACCACGACCAGCGGGAAGCGGCGGACGTACTCCTCGTCGAAGGCGCCCAGGGAGAACCGCTTCTCCTTGCCGTTGCGGTGCGTGAGCCAGGCCTCGGACACCTCGCGCAGGGCCGGCAGCAGCGGCGCGACGTCCTGCGCCGCGACGAACTCGACCGTCAGGCCCAGGCGCTGCGACTTGTTGCGGCAGTTGCGCAGGTTGACCTTCGCCCTGCCGGTGAGGGTGAAGTCCTCGAGCGGGACGACGGCCTCCTCCCCCAGCTTGGCCAGGCTCAGCCCGCACTCGCGGTAGAGGTCGGCGTGGTCGGCGAGCACGTTGTAGAAGACCGGCCGGCCGCCGTGGCGGTCGGTCTCCTCCAGGAAGCTCCAGACCAGTTCCCGGAAGTCGGCCGGGTCGCCCACCGGGTCCCCCATGACCACCCAGCTGCGCCCCTCGACCTGGTACATCAGGAAGGCCGCGCCGCCGGGGCTGAAGTGGAAGCGCTTGTCGCCGGTGAAGGCCAGCTGGGAGGTGCAGCGCCCCGACCGGGCGACGATGTCCGTCACCCGGGCCATCTCGTCGTCGCAGGCGGCCCGCGGGCCGGGGACCACGGGCCTGAGGAGGCGGCGACCGCCGATGAGGACGCCGACGGCGCCTGCGGCCATCGCGAGCCGGTCCACGCCCGAGCTGTCGCCGGAGATCGACGCCGCGAGCAGGGGCGCGTCGACCGCACCACCGGCACCGCTGAACTCGTGCCACCAGACGGCCACGCCGACCAGCGCGATCGCGGTGATCGGCCAGAGGGGGTTCTGCCGCCGGGTGAAGAGGGCGCCGCGGTAGAACGCCGGGCGCGCCGGCAGCAGCAGGAGGGCCAGGACGGCGGTCACGGCGGCCAGCACCAGGTCACCGTGCGCGGCGGCGATCCCCGTGACACCGACGAGCAGCGCGAGCGTCGCCGCCCAGGCGCTCTTGAGCCGCCGGTGCAGACCGCGGGCCATGAGCAGGGCGGACAGGCCGGCGAGGCTGATGGTGACGGCCGAGACGTCCAGGGCCCGGGGACCCGGCAGGTCCCCCACCATGAGCATGAACACGCCGGTGCCCGCGACGCTCAGCGCGAGCACGGAGGGCGTGAGCACGGAGGGGATGCGTGCGGTCGGTACCGTCGTCCCCGCCGCGGCGGTGCGGGCCGAGCCGCGTCCCGCCGCCCGCCGGGCCTCGTGCACGACGAGGAGCACGGCCGCCAGGAGCAGCGGCAGCACGAAGTAGCAGAGCCGGTAGGCCACCAGCGCCACCGCGAGCCCCGCGGGCGAGGTCGTCGACCCGATCAGCACCACCAGCGCCGTCTCGAAGACGCCCAGCCCCCCGGGCACGTTGGCCACCAGACCGGCGATGGTCGCGATCGAGAAGGCGACGGCGAAGGCGAGGAACGGCAGCCTGCCCTCGGCGGGCAGCAGGACGTGCAGGGCCGCGGCCATGGTCAGCCACTCGAACGTCGACAGCACGACCTGGGCCACCGCCAGGCGGGGGGACGGCCGGTCGATGCGCCAGTCGCGCCAGGCGAGCGGACGCCCCGCGCACGCCCAGAGGAGGTAGCCGACCACCGACGCCAGCAGCAGCGACCCCAGGACCAGCACGGCGGCACCGGGCAGGTGCAGCGCCCGGCCGGCCTTGAGCGGGTCGAGCAGCATGCCGCTGCCGGCCAGGACCGCGGCCCCCAGCGCCAGGGTGACGACGTTGAAGCCGATGATCCGGGTGATGGCGAACCCGGGGACCTGCCAGCTGGAGTAGACGCGGGCCCGCAGCGCCGCCCCCACCACGGCGGAGGCGCCCAGGTTGTTGCCGAAGGCGGTGGCGACGAACGACGCGAGGCCGTAGCGGCGGTAGGGCAGGGGGTGCTCGACGTAGCGCAGCGCCAGCGCGTCGTAACCGGTCATCGCCAGGTAGGAGACCGCGGTCGCGGCGAGGGCGGCCAGCACGACGCCCGGACCGAGCGCCAGCAGGTCGCCGCCCAGGTCCGCCCAGGAGTAGCCGCGGAAGGTCCGGTGCAGCAGCACCACCGCGGCGGCGAGCAGGCCGACCGCGAGGAGGGGGGCGAGCAGGCGACGCACCGGACCTGTCGACTGCCTGGGCGAGGAGCTCACGGATGAGCAGTCGGCACTCCGGCGCCCGTCCTTGAAGCGGCGACCGGCGGCGTGCGGGGCCCCAGGACCGCGCCGTGCTCAAGAGCGACACGTGCCGGTCGATGGGAGGGGCGAGGTGACGACGACCCGCCACCCACCGTGCTGCACCCAGGGAGCCACCCGCTGATGTCGACCCTGCGCGACCTGAACGTCGCCTCCAAGCTCTTCGCCGGTTTCGGCGTGGTCTGCTTCCTGCTGGCCGCCGTGGTCGGCCTGAGCATCGACCGCCTGGGCTCCTCCCAGGCGAACCTGGAGGACCTGTCCACCGCGGGCGTCGCCTCCGTCGAGAGCATCGGGGAGGTGCGCACCGACTGGATGCGGATGCGCATGGCACTGGCCAACGCGGGGCTGGCGCCGGACGCGGCCGGCACCGAGCGGGCCATCGACGAGGTCGACGTGGCCGACGAGGTGATGGACGAGGCCTGGGCGGCCTACCTGGCCGCCTCCCCGTCCGCCAGCGCCCAGCAGCTCGAGCAGTTCGACGACCTGCTGGCGCAGTACCGCAGCCAGCGCGAGCCGCTGTTCGCCCTCGCCCGCGCGAACGACACCGCGGGCTTCATCGCCGTGCGCGAGAGCAGCGCCGCCACCGCCGCGGAGGTCCTGACCCTGCTGGACGAGCTCGCCGAGGTCGAGGGCCGTGACGCCGCGGACCTGGCGGCCGAGGGTTCCTCGGACTACCACGCCGCCGTCACCCTGCTGCTGGTCATCGGTGCCCTGGCCGTGGCCGTGGCCGTCGCGGTGGCCATCGCGGTCTCCCGCTCCATCGCCGGCCCGCTGGCCAAGACCCTGGCCGTGGTGCGCGGCCTGGCCGAAGGCCGCCTGGACCAGCGGGTGGGCATCACCACCGGCGACGAGG
>NZ_JBJLSF010000154.1:0-4999 GCF_050871885.1 Kineococcus aridisoli
CGCGTGCCGCGGCCCGGCGGGGGGGGGCGGGGGGGGGGGTCGGGGGGGTGGCCGGGGGGTGGGGGGGGGGGGGGGGGGGGGCCGGCGGGCCGCCCGGTCCCAGCCGGCGCTGGATGGCGTCGGCGATGGCCGGCAGCGGCAGGACCTCGTCGGCGATGCCCTCGCGCGCCACCGCGCCGGGCATCCCCCAGACCACCGAGGTGGCCTCGTCCTGCGCGAGGACCTGGCCGCCGGCGGCGGCCACCGCCTTGCAGCCGAGCTTCCCGTCGGAACCCATCCCGGTGAGGATCACCGCGAGCAGGTCACCGCCGAACGCCGCGACGGCCGAGCGGAGCATGACGTCGACGGCGGGCCGGCAGAAGTTCTCGGCAGGTCCCTGCTGCAGCTTGATCACCATCTGCGGGCCGCGGCGGGCGACCTCCATGTGGTAGTCGCCGGGGGCCACGTAGACGGTGCCGGGCACGACGGCCTCGCCGTCGCTCGCCTCCACGACGCGCAGCGCGCTCACCTTGTCCAGGCGCTGGGCGTAGAGGCGGGTGAAGACCGGGGGCATGTGCTGGGTCACCAGGACCGGGACGCCGAGGGTCGCGGGCAGCTTCTCCAGCACCGCCGACAGCGCCTCGGGCCCGCCGGTGGACGAGCCGATGACGAGCGCGCGGACGCTGCCCGGCGCACCGGTGCGCACGCGCGCCGGGACCGGCGTCGACGTCGCGGCGGGCGCGGCGGCGCGGACGGCCGGGGCGGGTGCCGCCACCGGCGCGCCGGCGCCCGGGACGAGCGCCTTGATCTTGGGGATGAGCTGCTGGCGGACGGACTCCATGGACTCGCCGACGCTGCCGACGTTGGCCGGCTTGGTCACGTAGTCGGAGGCGCCGGACGACAGCGCCTCCAGGGTCGCGCTCGCGCCGCGCTCGGTGAGCGTGGAGAACATGATCACCGGGAGCTTCCGGTGGACCTTGCGGATCTCCTTGATCGTCTCCAGGCCGTCCATGACGGGCATCTCGATGTCGAGCGTCACCGCGTCGGGCTGGAGCTGGTCGATCTTCTCGAGGGCGATCTTGCCGTTGGCCGCGGTCCCCACGACCTCGATCGCCGGGTCGGAAGCGAGCACGTCGGTGACCAGGCGCCGGACGACGACCGAGTCGTCGACCACGAGCACCTTGACGGGTTGCCCCACGTCGCACCTGACCTTCCCTGCCGTCGGCGCGGTGAGGTCGGCGCCGTGGAACCACCGCCGCCCGGTGGGCGGCTCCCTTCTCCATCGGCCACCGGTGGCGAACCTTGAACGGCGGAGCGGCACGGATGCCGTCGCGGACGTCGACCTCCTGACGCCGACCACTCTGCTCCGCGGCGAGCGGTGACAGCCAGTCACCGCGCGTCGCGGTCCGCCCACGGTTCCCCGGTCCCCGGCCACCGGCTCACCGCGACGCGACGCAGCCGGTGACCTTGCTCCAGGCGCTGGGCGCCTGAGCAAGACCACCGGCTGCGTCGGCTCACCGGCGGGGCGGGCCGGCCTCAGGCGCGGGCGGTGCCCCGGTGGCGCAGCAGGGCGACGACGAGCGCGGCCAGGCCCAGCAGCAGCCCGGCGCCGCCCAGGCCGCGGGCCAGGCCGTCGGACGCACCGGACCCGGCGGCCTGCGCGGCGGAGTCGTCGGCCCCGGCCCCGGACCCGGCGGCCGCGGCGCCCTGCTCGGCGTGCGCACCGGCACCGTGCCCGCCCTCGGCGGCGGTCGTCGTGAACTCCGGTGCGGGCTCGGCCGGCTCCTCGGCGCCGGGGTCGGCGACCTCGGTCCACCGGGAGACCTCGCCGTCGGCGTAGGTCTGCACCGTCGGCAGCACCACGCGGGTGCCCTCGGCGGGCAGCGGGCCGACGTCGGCCGCGAACTCCTCGAACTGGCCGACGCCGATCCCGGCCGCACCGGGCTCGGCGGTCCAGGTGATCGTCAGCGGCGCCTTCGTGACGGTCGCGCCGTCGACCTGCACCGGGGCGGGCAGGTCGCCCTCGGCGACCGTCGCGCTCCAGCCGGCGACGGGCTTGACCGCGACCCAGGTGAAGGGGTGGTCGGTGGGCAGCTGCACCTGCACCGACGTCGTGGCCGCGCTGTCGGACTCGTTGGGCACCCGGAACGTCACGACGCTGTAGCCGTCGGCGGCGGTCGCGTCGGGCACGGCGTGGACGTGGGCGGAGGCCGGTGCGGCGGCCAGCAGCAGCGCGGCGGCCGCGGTCGCGGCGACCGCGGGGACGGTGGTGGGCAGGGTGGAGCGCAGGGTGGAGCGCACGGGATGCTTCCTCGGGGTGTCGTCAGGGTGTGGTCGTGGCGAGGGCGGACCCCCGCGGTGGACCACGCCGGCGCACCCGGCGCGCGAGCACGGACCGCGGCCGCGGCCGCACGGGCGGCTCGACCGCGCGCGGCGGACGCGGTGCGACGAAGCGCAGGAGCACCAGCAGCACCCGGCGCAGCGGCTGCAGCCAGGTCCACAGCGACCACAGCAGCCCCTCGGCGTGCAGCAGCAGGACGGCGGCCAGCACCGTCGCCCCCGCGTGGGCGGCCGCCATGGCGGCACCCCCCGAGCTCTGCGCGACGGCGTCGGGGCCCAGCGGCACCCACTCCTGGTGGTGGCCGTGGGAGGCGACGGCGACCGTGCGCACCGAGCAGGTGGCGAAGACCTCGTGCAGCAGCAGCTGCCCGCCGCCGAGCAGCAGGCCCACGGTGCGGGCGCCGAAGCGGCGCCCCGCGAGGGCCAGGCAGGCGGACAGGGCCAGGACGCCGACGGCGCCGAGGACGAGCGGGCCGGGCAGCAGGCCGCCGGCGGCGACGTGCGCGGTGGCGGCGAGGCCGACGACCGTCGCCGCGAGGGCACCGGCCCGCAGCACCCGCAGGGTGCCGCGCCCCGGCCCGCGCGGGGCGGGGGCGGTGGTCGGCACGGGGGAACCGTACCGGCCGGTGCCCGGCCGGTCGCCGGGCCGGTCGCTCAGTCGGTGCCGAAGGCCGCTTCCCAGGGGCGCAGCAGGACCGCGCGCGCGTCCGAGGACAGCAGGTCGGCGACGACCTCGGCGTGGACCACGCCGCTGACGACGTTCCACAGCCCGGCGGCGCCGTCGGCGGCGTCGAGGCCGCCGGCGCGGAAGGCGCGCACGGCGAGCAGCTGCGCGGCGGCGGCCGTGCGCACGCGGTCGGACAGGTGCACGGCCCACGAGGCGTCGTGCACGGCCGAGGCCCACTCCCCCGCACCGGGGCGGCTGGCCTCGGCGACCGCGCGCAGGCAGGCGCGGTCGGTGCCGTCGAGGCGGCGCAGCCGGTCGAGGACCTCCGCGACCCCGGCCTGCGCCTCGCCGAGGTCCTCGGGCGCGCTGGGCACCGGCGGCATGTCGCGGGCGGCCTGCAGGTACGGGTGGGCCAGCACGCGGCGGGCGCCGTCGGGCAGCCGGTCGCCCAGGTAGGCGGAGACGGCGGCGTCGGCGAGGACGTCGGCGGCCTGCGCGGCGACCTCGGTGCGCAGGCGCGGGCCGCCGTCCAGCGGCGCCGACCACGTCCAGTCGAGGACGTCGTGGTGGACCAGGCGCACGAGCGCGTCGGCGTCGGCGATGGTGCTGCCCTGCAGGACCCGCACGACGCCCTTCTCCAGCCGCGCCCCGGCGACGTCGTCGCCGAAGTCGTCGGCCGCGAGGCCGTTGGCCACCTGCGCCAGCACGTCGGTGATCTGCGGGACGTTCGCGCAGGCGGTGCGCACGGCGTCCCACGCCCCGGCGCGGGTGCCCTGGTCGTGGCGGGCGGCGAGCAGGTCCAGCTCGCGCGGGCCGCTGGCCAGCGCCCGCAGCAGCACCTCGGCGGCCGAGTCGCCGGCGGGCAGCCGGACGAGGTCGAAACCCAGGACGGGAGAGCTCACGAGGGAGTAGTGCACGGTGCGCCTCCTGCGCCGGGGTCCACCACCGACCGGTCGGACGGCGTGTTCCCACACTGACACCGCGTGAACCCCGTGGCGAGGCGACGTCAGCCGTCCGGGTGTGTCGCGCCCGCCGCGGCCCACCGCACGGGTCACCGCGCGCGATCGCGCTGGGCCGACCGGGCGACGGGACCCGCGCCGCGCCGTAACGTCGGGCCGTGGACGAGGACGAGCGCGCGGGCGGCGACGGGGACGAGCGCGCGGGCGCGGACGGGGACGCGGGCGAGCGCGCGGACGAGGACGGTTCCGCCCGGTGGGGCTGGGTGTCGTGGCTGCCGATCGCCGCGGCCGCGCTCTGCCCGCTGGTGCTGGCCGAGGTCGCCCGGCAGGTGCTCGGGGGCGCGCGCGACGAGCCGTACTTCGGCTACGCCGACGAGGCCGGCCAGGAGGTGCCGGTCGGCCGCCGCGTCGGGCTGCTGTGGGCGCTGGTGCCGGTGCCGCAGGTGCTGCTGGCGGGCACGTGCGCGCTGGTCGTCGTGTGCGGGGTGGTGCTCGCCGGCCGGCCCGGCTGGCTGGTGCCCGGCCGGGTGGGCCGCTGGGTGGCGGCCGGCGTGGCCGCCGCCTGCGCGCTGGAGGGCCTGGCCGCGCTGGGGGTGCTGCTGCAGGCGGCGGCGCGCCCGCCGGACCAGGCGGGGGACGACGGGCTGCTGCTGACCTTCCTCGGCCTGCCGGCGCAGGGCCTGGTGGAGCTGGGCCCGCAGGTGGCGGTGCTCGTCCCGGCGGTCGTCGTGCCGGCCCTGGCCGCGGTGCTGCTCGTGCGCCCGCCCGCGCCCGCCGCGCGGGTCCGCCCGGCGCCCGCGGCGGCCGGGGAGGGACCCGCCGCCGCACCGGCACCGGCGGCGCAGGGCTCCCCCGCGCAGACCTCCCCCGCGGCCCCCCTCGCGCAGGGCTCCCCCGCGGCCCCGGTCGGGCAGGGCACGCCGGGCCCGTCGGTGCGGGCGGAGATCCCCCGGCTGCCGGTGGACGAGCGCGCCCACTACCGACGGCCGGTCGCCTGAGCCCTCGTGGACAGGGGTGGGACGCAGCACGGGGTGGGACCAGGAGGTCCCACCCC
>NZ_JBJLSF010000155.1:0-4847 GCF_050871885.1 Kineococcus aridisoli
TCGGCCGATCAGACCACGGCGGGGGCCACGCACACCGCGTCCACGGCGGGTGAGGTCTCGCGCACGGCGGCGGAGTTGAAGGAGCTGGTGGGCACCTTCACCCTGCCCCGCACCTGAGAGCGCCCCGGACGGCCGGTGCTCCCGCGCACTGCGCTGGGACCACCGGCCGTCAGGTGTTCCGGGGTGCGTCGAGGACGACGCGTCAGCGGGTGGGAGCGGTCGGCGCCGCGACGTGGCCGGGGAGTTCGCCGGCGACGGTGTCGAGGAGCTCCCCCAGCGCACCCGGGGCGGCGGAGGCGGCGATCCAGCGCCGGTAGGCCTCGCGCCAGATCGTCAGCGCCAGGCCCGCGGCCAGGCTCGCCTCGTCGGCGTCCACGCCCTGGGAGCGCAGGAACTGCTCGGACTGCTGCTGCCAGCGCAGCTGCTGGGCGAGGTCGCGGGCCCGCAGGACGGGGTTCTCCTCCAGCACGCGTTCCCGCGCGCACTTGACCTCGGGGTCCTCCCCCGCCGACGCGGCGAGCGCGCGCACGCCGTGCAGCAGCCGGGCCAGCGGCGGGGCGTCGGCCCCGGCGGCCGCGGCCGCCCGCACGACGTCGGCGAAGGCGTCCTCGTCGGCGGCGAACATCGCCTCGTCCTTGTCGCGCACGTGGCGGAAGAAGGTGCGGGTGGACATGTCCGCGGCATCGGCGATGTCGGCGACCGTCGTCGCCTCGTACCCCTGCTCGGCGAACAACCGCAGGGCGTGCTCGGCCAGTGCGCGCCGGGTCGCGGCCTGCCGGCGTTCGCGAGGGGTCGTCCGTTCCACGGGCTCATCTCAGCACACGACACCTTGACAGGGCAGGTCGGAATGACACATCGTGTCACAACGGCGCGATGAGACGCGCTGACCCCCTGCTGACAGGAGCCCTCCCGTGGACGTCACCGGTTCGACCGCCCTGATCACCGGCGCCTCCGGCGGCATCGGCGCCGGCATCGCCACGGCGCTGGCCGCCCGCGGCGCCGACGTCGTGCTCGTCGCCCGCCGCGTCGACGAGCTGGAGGCGGTGGCCGCCACCGTCCGGGCCCGGCACGGCCGCCAGGCCCTCGTCGTCCCCCTCGACCTGTCCTCCCCCGGCGCCGGTGCCCGGGTGCAGGAGGCCCTCGACGGCCGGGCCGTCGACGTCCTGGTCAACAACGCCGGCTTCGGGCTCTCCGGCCGGCTGGCCGACACCCCGGACGTCTCGCGCCTGACCGCGATGGTCACGCTGAACTGCACGGCGCTGACCGACCTGACCGCCCGCTTCCTGCCGGGCATGCTGGAGCGGGGTTCGGGAGCGGTGGTCAACATCGCCAGCATGGCCGCCTACCTGCCGGCACCCGGTTTCGCCGCCTACGCGGCGTCGAAGGCCTTCGTGCTGTCGCTGACCGAGGCGCTGTGGGCCGAGACGCGCGGCACCGGCGTGCGCGTCGCGGCCCTGTCGCCGACGGTGACCGACACCGGGTTCTTCGACGTCGCCGGGCAGGCGTCCGGCGCCGGGCTGCGCCGGCGCACCGTCGAGCAGGTGGTCGCCACGTTCTTCGACACCCTGGACGCCGACCGGCCCGTCGTCGTGGACGGCCGGCGCAACGAGGTCCTCGCGGCCACGGCCCGCCTCCTTCCCCGCACGCCGTTCCTGCGCGTGCTCGGACCGCGCTTCGCCGACAGGGTCTCCGCCGACGCACCCCGCTGACCCCGCGGCCGACGCGGCGCCCCGGCGGCGCCGCGGGCGCAGGTGGCAGGATGTGACGATGACGTGCAGCCGGTGCCGGGCGTGATCGGCGGCGCCGGTGACGCACCGCTCAGCCGCCGGCTCACGCTGCCGCCCGACCCGCGCGCGGCCCGGCAGGCCCGTCGCCTGGTGCGCGAGGTCCTCGAGGCCGCCGGGCGGCGGGAGTGGGTGGACGCGGCGGAGCTGGGGGTCAGCGAGCTGGTCACGAACGCGGCGCTGCACGCGCGCACCCCCGTCGAGATCGGCGTCGAGGTGCACCCGCAGCACGCCCGCGTGCAGGTGCGCGACTTCAACCCCGTCCTGCCGGTGCGGCGCCACTACGGCGAGCAGGCCACCACCGGACGCGGGATGGCGCTGGTGGCGTCGGTGAGCAGCGCCTGCGGCACCACCGGCCTGCCCGACGGCAAGGTGGTCTGGTTCGAGCTGCGGACCCGGCACGGGGAGCCGGACGCGGACGACCTGCTCGCGGCCTGGGACGAGGACCGGTGGCACGAGCAGGAGCCGGAGCCCTCCGAGCCCGACCCGCCCGGGCGGCCGGCGCCCGGCACCGGCGAGGTCCCGTCCGCACCGCTGCAGCGGGTGCGGTTCACCGGCGTCCCGCCGACCCTGTGGCTGGCCGCCCGCCAGCACCACGACGCGCTGCTGCGCGAGCTGACGCTCTACCTCGCCACCCACGACGGTGCCGGCGTCGACCTGGCGGCCGTGGAGCTCGCCCGCCAGGCCTTCTCCAACCCCGTCCTGGCCGCGGCCGAGGAGGCCCGCCGCAGCACCTCCCCGCCCCCCGACCCCTTCAGCGGGCTGCCGGTGGCGCTGGACCCGATCGACGTGGACGTGCTGCTGCCGCCGCGGGTGAGCGCGGCGGCGGCGGCGCTGCAGGACGCCCTCGACACCGCCGAGCGCCTGGCCCGCCAGGGGCGGCTGCTGGCGCTGCCGGGGCAGGCCGAGGTCGTCGCCGTGCGCGACTGGGTGTGCGAGGAGGTGCAGAGCCAGCTCCACGGCGGTTCCCCGCGCGCGTGGCAGGGAGCCAGGCACGAGCGGTTCGAGAGACCCGCGCCCGGGCACGCCCCCGGCCCGGACGCGGCGCCGGAGGCGCTCGGGGCCGTGCGGGAGCGCGCGGCGCGCACGGGACGGGGGTTCGTCGCCGTCGACGCCGCCAGCCGCATCGTCGCGGTCGACGAGGGGCTGGCCGCGGCCCTGGGCTGGGAGGCGGCCGAGCTGGTGGGGCGCCGGGTGGTGGTGCTGATCCCGCCGGCGCTGCGCGAGGCCCACATCGCCGGGTTCAGCCGGCACCTGAGCACCGGGCGGTCCCGCGTCCTCGGACTACCGCTGAAGGTGCCGGTGCTGCACGCCGACGGCCGGGAGCTCCCGTGCGGGCTCCTCATCGAGCGCACGGCCACCCCCGTGGGGCGGTGGCTGTACCTGGCCTGGATCGACCCCGCGGGCGGGACCGGCACCGACGGCACCGACGGCACCGACGGCACCCGCGCACCGGCCGCCTCCTGAGGGCGGCGTCGCCGCCGGCCCGCCCCGGGCCGGTCGCGGCGCGTTCACGGCCGGCTCCCCTGCGGGTTCGCGGCGGCCTCCTGCCAGCGGGACCACGCGGGGTCGAAGCCCTCCAGGTGCCGGAAGAGCAGGGCGATGTCCAGCAGGACGTGGGCGAGGTTGTCCGCGGTCAGCTCGCACCCGTCGCGCACCGCTCGCCGGTACTGCTGCACGAAGCCGGCCCAGCCGGCACGGGCCGCAGCGTCGGCGTCGGCCAGCCCGAACAACGGGCTCGTGGAGCGCGCCTCGCGCTCCACGAAGGCGGCGAGCGCGTCAGCGGTGGCACGGGGCATCGACGGGTCCAGCACGGGCCCCATCCTCGGGCACGGACGGAGCCGGTCCTCCACGCGGCGGGCGGCCGGCGGCGGGTCGGGGCGGGCGCCGGGCCGCACCTCGACAGGGGGTTGACACGGGGTCACCGGAGGTAAACAGTAAACCTCGTGGTTCACCATCAGTTCGCCGCCCTGGGCGACCCGACCCGCCTGGCCATCGTCGAACGGCTCGTGCGCGGGCCGAGCTCCGCCGGTGACCTCGCGGCGCCGACGACGCTGTCGCTGCCCGCGGTGCTCAAGCACGTGCGGGTGCTGGAGGAGGCGGGCCTGGTGACGACCGTCAAGCGCGGGCGCGTGCGCGAGTGCCGCCTGCGCGAGGACGCGCTCGTCGCCGTGGCCACGTGGACCGCGCAGCAGCAGGCGCTCTGGTCGGCCCGGCTGGACGCCCTCGGCACCCTCCTGGAGGACACGTGACCACCACCCCGCTCCTGTCGTTCGACCTCGAGCGCACCTACCCCGCCCCGCCCGAACGGGTGTGGGCCGCCTGGACCCGCGCCGACCTGCTGCGGCGCTGGCTCTGCCCCGACCCGGACTGGCTCGTGTCCGACTGCGAGGTCGATCCCCGCGCGGGCGGGGGCTACCGCGCGCGGTTCGGCCCCCGCCCGGCCGGCGACGCGTACGCCGAGAGCGCGACCTTCGCGGTCTTCGAACCCGTGCGGCGCCTCGTCCTGGACGTGCTCACCTCCGGGGAGGGCATGGCCGAGACCTCCCGCTGCACGGTGCTGCTCCTGCCGGCCGACGGCGGCACCCGCCTCGAGCTCACCGTCGAGGGGTTGTCGGGCGCCGAGGCCGCCGAGGGCATGCGGACCGGTTGGCAGTGGTGCCTGGAGGGCATCGCCGAGCACCTCGGCGACGCGGCCTGAGCGCGCCGTCCGGGTGGCACCGGCGGCGCCCCCGGACGGCCTCACCCCAGCACGAGCAGCGGGGCGCCCTGGGCGACGGGACCACCGGCCTCGACCCGCACGGCGCGGACCGTCCCGGCGCGCGGGGCGGTGACGGGGGTCTCCATCTTCATGGCCTCCAGCACCACGAGCAGGTCGCCCCGCTCGACCTCCGCACCCTCCGCCACGGCCACGCGGACGACCGTGCCGTCCATCGGGGCGGGCACGGCACCGGGTTCGGCGGCGGGTCCGGCGGCCGGCCCGGCGCCCCTGGTGGCGCCGGACCGCCTGCCCCGCCGGCGGTCCGCGCCGCCCGGGGCGGCCGGTCCGTCACCCTGCCCGCC
>NZ_JBJLSF010000156.1:0-4647 GCF_050871885.1 Kineococcus aridisoli
GCACCGGGCGTCCCGCCCGGTGCGGGGCCGGCTCAGCCGACGCCCAGCAGGCGCACCCCGGCGAGCGCGACCCCGGCCACCAGCACCCAGCTGAGCAGGCCGAGGGCGATCGAGCGACGGCCGGTGCGCAGCAGGTGCGGCACGTCGATGCCGGTGCCGAGGGCGAACAGCGCCGCCACCAGCAGCACCGACTGCACGTGCTGGGCGCCGTCGAGGACGGCGCCCGGCACCAGGCCGGTGGCGCGGACGGCGACGGCGAGCACGAAGGCGGCGACGAAGAACGGCAGCAGCGCCGGGCGCCGGGTGCCCTCGCGCCCGGCGGTGCGCCGGCGCTGCAGTGCCACGAGCGCCACGAGGGGCGCCAGCAGCAGGACCCGCGACAGCTTCACGACGACGGCGGTGGCCAGCGCACCGGGCACCCGGTCGCCGGTGGCCACGACCTGGCCGACGTCGTGGACGCTGGCGCCCACCCAGGCCCCGAACTGCTGGGCGTCCAGGCCCAGCGGTGCGCGCAGCAGCGGCAGCACGACGATCGCCAGGGTCCCGCACAGGGTGACCAGCGCGATCGAGGTCGCCGTGTCCTGCTCGTCGGCGTCGGTGGCGGGGCGCACGGCGGCGATCGCGGAGGCGCCGCAGATCGAGAAGCCCGTCGCCACGAGCAGCGAGCGCGCCGGGCTCAGGCCCAGCAGCCGCCCCAGCAGCTGCGTGCCGGCGAAGGTGATCGCGACGGTCCCCAGCACGAGCGCGATGCCGCCGGGGCCGAGGGCGGCCACCTGCGAGAGCGGCAGCTGCAGGCCGAGCAGGACGACGGCGGTGCGCAGCAGGCGCCGGGAGGCGAAGGCGGTCGCGGGCGACCAGGAGCGGCGGAAGGCCCCCGTGCTGCGCAGCACCGCCCCGAGCGCGACGGCCACCGTCGAGGCGGTGAGGGCGGGCACGGCGCCCTGGACGCCGAGGGCCAGCGCCGTCGCGGCGGCGACGACGAGCAGGCCGGGCACCAGGGCGCGGTGCTGCGCAGCGGGGGAGGGGGTGAGCACGGCTCCATCGTGACGCCGGCCCGGGGCCGGCGGCAGCGGGGTCCTGCCTGGGTGGTCACAGGCTGCGCCTGGGACCGGTGGGACGTTGACCGGTGGCGGGCGGTGTGCGACGCTGCGTCGGAAAGCGCATTCCAACGACGCGACGGAGCGAGCCGATGGACGCCGGGCGCCTGAGCCTGAACCAGATCACCGTCAACGCCCTGGACCTGCCCGCGGCCGTGGCCGCCTGCGAGCGCCACCAGGTGCCCGCCCTGGCGCTCTGGCGGGACAAGATCGCCGCCGTCGGCCTCGAGCGCGCCGTGCGCCTGGTGCGCTCCGCGGGGCTGCGCGTGAGCTCGGTCTGCCGCGGCGGCATGTTCACCGACCCGGCGGCCGGCCGCGCGGCGGTGCTCGACGACAACCGCCGCGCCGTCGACGAGGCGGCCGCGCTGGAGGCCGACGTGCTCGTCCTCGTGTGCGGCCCGCTGCACGACACCGACCTGCCCGGCGCGCGGGCGCGGGTGCGCGACGGCATCGCCGAGCTGCTGCCGCACGCGCGGGCGGCGGGCGTGCGCCTCGGCATCGAGCCGCTGCACCCGATGATGCTCTCCGAGCGCTCCGTCGTGGTGACCCTGCGCCAGGCCCTCGACCTCGCCGAGGAGCTGGGCGAGGACGTCGGGGTCGTCGTCGACGCGTACCACGTGTGGTGGGACCCCGACCTCGACGCGCAGCTGGCCCGGGCCGCCGGGCGCGTGCTCGGCTACCACGTCTCCGACTGGCTGCCGCGCACCAGCGACCTGCTGCTGGACCGCGGCATGATGGGCGACGGCCTCATCGACCTGCCCCGGCTCTCGCAGCAGGTGGCCACCACCGGCTACACCGGCCCGGTGGAGGTGGAGATCCTCTCCTCGCGCTGGTGGGCGCAGGACGCCGACGAGGTGCTGCGTACCGTCCGCGAGCGCTTCGCCGAGCGCGTCTGAGGCGGTGGGCGCACGCCCGGGGTCCGGCGGTGGCGGGGTCCCTCAGCCGCCCGCCGCCGGCCGGACCGCCCGCACGAACGCGTCGACCACGCCCCGCTCCGCACGGGTGGTGAAGCGCAGCGACCGCCCCTCGACCACCAGCTCCAGGCGCCAGCCGCCGCCCAGCGGCCCGCGCCGCGGGCGGACGCCGACGCGGTCCACGCCGGTCAGCGGCACCGAGGCGACGGAGGGCCCGCCGACCAGCTGCGGCTGGCTGAGCCACAGCCGGGTGGCGCTGACGGCCAGGGCCCCCGCCCCGCCCAGGCCGGCGCGCGCCCCCGCGGCCAGGGGCAGCAGCGCGAGCGGGGTGTCGCCCTCCTGGGCCATCCGGCCGAGCAGGAGCGCGTGGGCGGGGTCGTCGCTGAGCACCCGTCCGTCCTACCGCAGCCCGGGCACCACCGGCGCCCGCAGCTCGTTGAGCGCGGCACCGGCAGGTGGAGGAGGCCCCGATGGACGCACCGGTGGTGCCGCGCGAGGTCGCGGACGCCGTCGCCCGGTTCCTGCGCGCCCGCAACGCCGAGCCGCCGCCGCGGTCCGCCGCGGAGCGCCTGAGCGCGGTGGCGGTGGGCGAGCAGGAGGCGGACGAGGACCTCGTCCGCTCCTACGAGCAGGCGGTGCGGCTGGGGCGCACGCTCACCGCCGACAACCTCGCCAGCACCCTGCTGACGGCCGCGGCCCGCTACGCCGACCACGCCGACTACCAGCCCGCCTGGCGGGACTGGACCCCGTTCGGCGACCTCAGCGCCCCGGAGCACCCCACGGCCGGACCGGATCACCGGCGCGCGCCCGGTGCGCCGGAACGGTAGAAACGGGGCCATGGTCAACCAGCACCGGGAACTCGAAGTGAAGTACGACCTCGCGCCGGGTGCCGACCTGCCGCCCCTGCTGCCGCTGCTGGCGCAGGTGGCCGGCAGCGCGGAGGCGGGGCTGCGCGAGGGGGAGGCGGGTGAGCACGAGCTGGAGGCCGTGTACTTCGACACCCCCGACCTGCGGCTGGCCGCGGCGCGGATGACGCTGCGGCGCCGCACCGGCGGCGAGGACGCCGGCTGGCACCTGAAGACCCCCGGCGGCGAGGGCGCCCGCACCGAGCACCGCGTGCCCCTGGGCCGCGCGGTGCGGACGGTCCCGGTCGCCCTGCGCCGGATCGTCGAGGAGCAGACCGCCGGGCAGCAGCTCGTCCCGGTCGCGACGCTGAGCACCCGCCGGCGCGTGCGCACCGTCGTCGACGCCACCGGCCGCCGCCTGCTGGAGCTGGCCGACGACACCGTCGAGGGTCGCCGGCTGCTGCCGCTGGAGGGCTCCGGCGAGGCCGCGGGTGCCGTGCAGACGTGGCGCGAGGTCGAGCTGGAGCTCGTCGACGGCGAGCGCGAGCTGT
Organism: Kineococcus aridisoli; assembly: GCF_050871885.1. Lineage (NCBI taxonomy): Bacteria > Bacillati > Actinomycetota > Actinomycetes > Kineosporiales > Kineosporiaceae > Kineococcus > Kineococcus aridisoli. The sequence goes on from NZ_JBJLSF010000156.1 coordinate 3,408, forward strand.
TCGACGCCGTCGACGCCGGCCTGCGGGCCGCCGGCCTGCGCGTCGCCGCGAGCCCGTCCAAGCTCTCCCGCGTCCTCGACGGCCCGCCCGCCGAGGACGAGGCGGCCGACGAGGCGGCCGACGCGCAGGCCGAGGGCGCCGCGGACGGCACCGGGGTCGACGCCGAGCCCGTCGCCGGGACCGGCGTGGAGGTCGTCGAGCACGAGAGCGCGGAGGAGGGCCGGGAGGGCGCCGCGCCGCGGGCCGCGCTGCGGTCCCGGCCGCGGCTGAAGGACCTGTCCACCCGCTCGCCCGCCGGGGACGTGGTGCTGCTGCACCTGCACGAGCAGGTCGCGCAGGTGCTCGCCCAGGACCCGCGCGTGCGCCGCGACGAGCCCGACAGCATCCACAAGATGCGCGTGGCCACCCGCCGGCTGCGCAGCGCGCTGCGCACCTTCCAGCCGCTGCTGTCGGCCCCCACCAAGCCGCTGCGCGACGAGCTGCGCTGGCTGGCGGCCGAGCTCGGCGCCGCCCGCGACGCCGAGGTCCTGCGCGACCGGCTCGTGCGGGCCGTCGCCACGCTGGAGGTGCCCGTCGAGGAGCAGCCCGCCGACCCGGCCGCCACCGGTGCCGTCCCGGCGCTCGTGGCCGACCAGCTCGGCAGCGCCTACCGCGAGGCGCACGACCGGGTGCTCGGCGAGCTGGACTCCGAGCGCTACCAGCGCCTGCTCGACGCGCTGCAGGACCTCGTGGAGCGCCCGCGGTTCACCTCCCGGGCCCGCCGCCCCGCCGCGAAGGTGCTGCCCAAGCGGGTCGCGCGCACCTACGCGACGCTGGCCGACCTCGTCGAGCAGGCCGAGCGCGCCCCCTCCGGCCACGAGCGCGACGAGCTGCTGCACGAGGCGCGCAAGGCCGCCAAGCAGGTGCGCTACGCCGCGGAGGCGGTGTCCGCCGTCTTCGGCAAGGACGCCGTCCGCTTCGCCCGCGCGGTGACCGACGTGCAGGAGGTCCTCGGCGAGCACCAGGACTCGGTGGTGACCCGCCAGCGGCTGCACGACCTCGCCCGCGCGGCCCGCCCCGAGGCGGCGTTCGCCTACGGGCGGCTGTTCGCCCAGGAGGAGGTGCACGCGGCCGTCAGCGAGGCCGACTTCGAGGAGAGCTGGAAGGCGCTGAACACCAAGCGCCTGCACCGCTGGCTGCGCTGACCCCGCACCTCGGCCCCGAGGCCCCCGCGGTGGTCCCGCACGGTGTCCCGTGCGGG
>NZ_JBJLSF010000157.1:0-4577 GCF_050871885.1 Kineococcus aridisoli
GCGACCCGGTCCGGGTCGCGGCGGAGCGCGGTGACGAGACGTCGCTGCGCGTCGTGGACTACGCGTAGTTGCGCGACTTCGACGTGCGCTGCGACTCCTCCAGCGCGGCGAAGCGCGCCTCGGCGTGCGGTGGCAGCACGCGCCGCTCGCGCACCAGCCAGGGCAGCCCGCCGAGGGCGTCCAGCACGCCGAGGGCGCTGGTGCGGTCGCGCGGCAGCGTCCGCAGCAGGTCCCGGGTGCGGCGCGTCGCCGCGGGCAGCGGCCGCCGCAGCCAGGTGAACCACAGGGTGTTGCGGATGCCGTTGCGCCGCCGCCGCGTCGACTCGCGCAGCACCGACGCCTGGTGGTGGACCTGCAGGTCCTCCAGGTAGCACAGCTCCCAGCCCGCGGCCGCGAGGTCGGCGGCCAGCAGTTCCTCCTCCCCGCCCAGCCAGAGCCGCCGGGAGAAACCGCCCACGGCGAGGAAGGCGCTGCGGCGCACCACCGAAGCGCCCGCGAGGAAGCTGCCCAGCGCCGGCCCGGGCAGCCCGGGAGCGCCCTGGACGGGGGAGTCGCGCAGTTCCGCCACGATGTCGTCCTCCACCCCGCCGGGTTCGACGACGATGCGCGCGGTGAGCACCGCGACGCGCGGGTCGGCGTCCAGGACGTCGGCGGCGCGCTCCAGCGACCCCGGGTCCCACCACGTGTCGTCGTCGCAGAACGCGACGTAGGGGGTGGTGGCCGTCGCGACGCCCGTGTTGCGCGCCACGGCCCCCTGGTTCTCCGGCAGCACGACGACGTCGAGGCGGTCCCCGCCCGCGGTGCCGCGCGGGTGGCGCCGGCGCAGCGCGTCCGAGGTGCCGTCGGTGGAACCGTTGTCCAGCACGACCACCCGCGGGCGCTCCGGCAGCCGCAGCAGCCGGTCCACCGCCAGCACGGCCTCCTCGCGCCGCTGCCAGGTGATGAGCACGACGGTGACGCGCTCGTGCGGCGGGCCCTCGGGCACCGGGCCCAGCGGCGCCGGTCCACCCGCCGGCCCGCGCTCCTGCTCCACGGCGCTCACGCCGCGTCCCCGCTCACCAGGCGCAGCCGCCGCTCGACCTCCGCCGAGGGGCGCCGGCGGGCCCGCAGCGCGCGGGGCAGCCGCGGGGCCGCGTCGAGCACCGAGCGCCGGTGCTCCCCGCCCTCCAGCAACCACCGCGCGGTGCGCGCCGCCGCCACCGGCAGCGGCCGGCGCATCCACGCCGTCAGCAGGTAGTTGCGCCCCAGCAGCTCGCGGCGCACGTGCGCGGGGGAGCGGCTGACGGAGGGGTGGTGGTGGGCCACCACGTCCTCCACGTACGCCAGCCCCCAGCCGGCGGCCACCAGGTCGTAGGTGACGCGCTCCTCCTCGCCGGCGAAGAAGACCACGTCGTCGAAGCCGCCCACCGACAGGAACGCCTCGCGGCGCACGATCGCCGTGCACGCCAGGAAGCCCAGCACGTCCGGGCCGGGCAGGTCCGGGCTGCGCCCCCAGGGCGCGGAGGCCATGTCCGCGCACATCGGGTCCAGCACGTCCTCGGGCCCCACGAGCGTGCGCCCGGCCAGCAGCGCCAGGCGCGGGTGCGCGGCGAAGACCTCCTGCGCGCGCGCCAGCGCCCCCGGCTCCCACCAGGAGTCGTCGTCGGCGAAGGCCACGAGCTCCGTGCGGGCCGCCCGCACCCCCAGGTTGCGGGCCGTGGCGCCGAGGTTGCGCCCCGGCTGCAGCAGGGTCAGCGGCGGCAGCCCGTCGCGCTCGCGGCGCGCGGCCTCGGCCCGCACCACCTCCACGCTGCCGTCGCTGGAGCCGTTGTCCACGAGCACCACCGGGCCCTCGTGGCGCGGCAGGGTGGCGCGCAGGTCGTCGGCGCGGTCGCGGGTGGCGACGACGACCGTCACGTCGGGGGACGACGGGGAGGGGCTCACGCAGCGGACGCTAGCGGCGACACGCCGCAGCGGCCCAGCGGGGCCGACGGGCGTGTCGGGCCGGGGGGTGGTTGCATTCCCCGCGTGATGCAGACCCCGCCGGACCGCACCCCCGCGGCCGGGCGCACCGCCGCGCCCGCCGCCCCCTCCGGGACCCTCGACGTGCGGCGCTTCTCGCGCGCCGTCGTCACCGGGGGCGCCGGCTTCCTCGGCAGCCACCTGTGCGAGGCGCTGCTCGACGCCGGTGTCGAGGTCGTCTGCCTGGACAGCTTCCTGACCGGCGGCCCCGGCAACGTCGCCCACCTCACCGACCACCCGCGCTTCACCCTGCGCCGCTGCGACATCACCGAGTACGTCCACGTCCCCGGCCCGGTGGACCTGGTGCTGCACTTCGCCTCCCCCGCCTCGCCGGTGGACTACCTCAAGCTGCCGCTGGAGACGCTGAAGGTCGGCTCGACGGGCACCTGGCACGCGCTGGGGCTGGCCAGGGAGAAGGGGGCCCGCTTCCTGCTGGCCTCGACCTCGGAGACCTACGGCGACCCGCAGGTCCACCCGCAGCCGGAGACCTACTGGGGCAACGTGAACCCGGTCGGCCCGCGCGGCGTCTACGACGAGTCCAAGCGCTACGCGGAGGCCCTCACGACGGCCTACCGCACCACGCACGGCCTCGACACGGCGATCGTGCGGATCTTCAACACCTACGGCCCGCGGATGCGCGCCGCCGACGGCCGGGCGATCCCCACCTTCATCCGCCAGGCGCTGGCGGGGGAGCCGGTGACCGTCGCCGGCGACGGGACGCAGACCCGCTCGATCTGCTACGTCGACGACCTCGTCGACGGCATCCTGGCCCTCGCGGCCAGCGGGCACCCGGGACCGATGAACATCGGCAACCCGCAGGAGCTGAGCGTGCGCGAGATCGCCGAGGACGTCATCGCGGGCGCCGGCTCCTCCTCGCGGATCGAGTTCGTCGAGCGCCCGGTGGACGACCCCCAGGTGCGCCGCCCGGACACCACCCTGGCCCGGCGGGTCCTCGGCTGGGAGCCGACGGTGACGTGGGCGGACGGGCTGGCCCGCACCGTGCGGTGGTTCCGCGAGCAGGCCGCCGCGCAGGCCCAGGAGGCGGCGCACACGGCCGCTGCGCCCACCGCCGCGGCTCCGGCCGCCGGGGTGCTCGACGTGCGCGGGCTGGACGTCCCGGCGGGCAGCGGCACCGCCGCGCCCTGAGGTGGGCCCGTGAGCCTGCTGACCGACCGCTTCAGCGCCGCGTGGTCGGAGGAGGCGGAGTCCGCCGACCCGGCGCTGCTGCCCTCCGCGCTGGCCCGGGCCTGCGCGCGGGTCCTGCCGTTCGACGCCGCCGGGCTGGGCCTCGTGGGCGGACCGGGCGCGAGGGTCCCGCTGGGCGCCAGCGACGACGACGCCGCGGAGGCGGAGCGGCTGCAGTTCACCCACGGGGACGGGCCCTGCTCCCTCGCGCTGCGCGAGGGCCGGCCGGTGGTGGTCACCGAGGAGAAGTGGCTGGAGCGCTGGCCGGTGCTCGCCCGCGAGCACTTCGCCCGCACGCCCTTCCGCGGCGGCCTGAGCCTGGCGCTGCGGACGGGGCCGGCGCGCATCGGCGTGCTGGACCTCTACTCGCGCACCTCCCGCCCGCTGGACGGCGCGACGATCATCGACGGCCAGGCGATCGCCGCCGTCGTGACGAGCGTGCTGCACCGGACGCTGGGCTCCCCGTCACCGGCGCCGGGCGGCGCCGTCGACGAGGACCTCCAGGAGCCGGTGCGGACGAGCTCGCCCGGTGCACGCCGCCGCCGGCAGGTCTGGCTGGCCGTCGGCATGGCGCACCTGGTGCTGGGCCTGCCGGGGGAGGAGGCCCTGGCGGTGCTGCGGGCCCACGCCTACGCCGGCGGCCGCACGCTGGACGACCTGGCCGACGACGTCGTGCACGGGCGGCTGGACCTCGAGCGGCTGCGGAGCGAGGAGCTGCGCTGAGGCCCGCCGGCACGCGCTGGGGCGCACCGCGGGCGCTCAGGATCAGCGGCGGGGGAGGTCCTCGACCTCGACCACTGCCTCCTCGCGGGACAGCTCGGCGCTGACGGTCTCCACGTCCTCGACGGAGACCACGCGCACGCGCACCCGCTCCGTCGGCCGGACGCGCACGCTGACCTCGGGGACCTCCTCGTGCAGGACGACCTCGAGGTCGCGCGCCTCCGGAGCGGTGCCGGTGGCGGTGCCGCGCGCGTCGTCCCCCGCCGCGCGGGTGCCCGCCGGCGGTTCGTGCGTGATGACGAGGCGTTCGACGCGGACCGGGACCTCGATCGTGCGCAGCTCGGTGACGACCTCCTTGCGCACCCGCACGGTCTCGCGCGGCACGCGCGTGGAGCGGACCTGCAGCTGCTCGGCGGAGAGGACGACCTCGGGTGCGGTGTCGGGACGGGCGTGCTGGCCAGGGGTGCTCACGGGCTGCTCCGGGTCTGGAGGGGGAACGGGACGGCCCCGGCACCGTCGAGCGGTGCCGGGGCCGGTCGTGCGGGGTGCGCCGGTGTCAGCGGCGGTCGCGGTCGCGCCCGGTGGTGTTCACGGTGTTGTCGGCGTCGAGGTCGATGACCTCTTCGCGCAGCGTCTCGTCCACGGTCTCCTGACCCTGGACCGTCTGGGTG
>NZ_JBJLSF010000158.1:0-4222 GCF_050871885.1 Kineococcus aridisoli
AGGACCAGCCCACCCGCCCCCCGCCCCCCCCCCCCCCCCCCCCCCCCCCCCCCCCCCCCCCCCCCCCCCCCCCCCCCCCCCCCCCCCCCCCCCCCCCCCCCCCGGGCCAGGGATCGGGCAGGTCCTCGCGCGGTGCCGGCGGCAGGGGAGCGGCGGGCTTCACCAGCCGGGGGCCGGACGGCTCCGGGCGCGGCGGGGACGCCTCGTCCGGCCCGTCCTCGGCCGCCGTGCCGGGCTGCGCGCGGCGCCGCTCACCGGTGTCCTCGGCCGCCCCGTCGCGGACCTGCTCCACCGCCTCGTCCACCGCCTCCTCGCCGGCCCCGCCCCGCGGTTCCCCGTGCCGGGCGTGGCGCGCCGAGTGCGCACCGGGCCGCCCGTCCGCGCCGTCGCGCGCCTCGTCGTCGGCGCCCTCGTCGGCGCCACCGGCGCCCTCGTCGGCGCCCTCGCGGACGGGGGCGCTCCCGCGCGCGCCCGCGGGGCGGGTGGTCGGCGCGTCCTCGCCCCAGTGCGCGACGATCTCGGCGAAGGCCGCATCGACGTCCAGGGGACCGGATCCGTCGTCCGGGGTTCGAGCCACGGTTCATCGTGTCACGCTCCGGCGCGGACGGTCGAGGTTTCGGCGTGGCGCGCGGCGGGTGCCCGGGTAGGGTTCGGTGATCACGGCGCGGGACCGCCCCGCGCAGCGACGGCGCACGAGCAGGCGGGAGGCGGTGTGGCCCGGTTCCCGGTCCTGTACTGGCCGCTGAAGCTGCTCGTCGCCGAGCCGCTGGTGACCGGGGTGCTGCGCCCGTGGGTGCGCGGCCTGGAGAACGTGCCGGCCAGCGGGCCGGCGATCCTGGCCAGCAACCACCTGTCCGCGGCGGACACGGTCGTCCTGCCCTCGGTGCTGCGGCGGCGCCTGACCTTCATCGCCAAGGCCGACCTCTTCACCGGTTCGGGGCTGAAGGGCAAGCTCACCGCCGGCCTGCTGCACGGGGTGGGCCAGCTGCCGGTGGACCGCTCCGGGGGCCGGGCCTCGGCCGCCGCCATCGCCGGTGCCGTGCAGGTGCTGCGCGACGGGGAGCTGTTCGGCATCTACCCCGAGGGCACCCGCTCCCCGGACGGGCGGCTGTACCGCGGGCGCACCGGGGTGGCGCGCATCGCCCTGGTCTCCGGCGCGCCGGTGCTCCCGGTGGCGATGATCGGCACCGAGCACCTGCTGCCCAGCGGCCGCGTGCTGCCGAAGGTGCGGCGGGTGGGCGTCGTCATCGGCGAGCCGCTGGACTTCTCCCGCTACGCCGGGCGCGCCGACGACCAGTTCGTCGTGCGCTCGGTGACCGACGAGGTCATGCACGCCATCCAGCGGCTGTCGCGGCAGGAGTACGTCGACGCCTACGCCGAGCGCAGCAAGCTGCGCTCGGACCTGGCCCGCGGCACCGGCGTCGCGCTGCCGCCGCAGGAGTCCGGCGGCGGCCCCGGCGGCCGGGCCGCGCCCGGGGGCCGGCCGCCCTCGCCCGGCGCCCCCTGAGCGGCGCGCCGGGGTGCCGGGGAGCGCCGGGAGATCGCCAGGAGGGGCCCGCCGGTGGCAGAGTGCGCGGCAGGTGGTCGACACGGCCGGCGAGGGCGCCGGGGAGTGGAGGCGGACGTGCGGGTCGGGATCCTCACCGGGGGCGGCGACTGCCCCGGGTTGAACGCCGTCGTCAGGGCGGCGGTGCTGGCCGGGACGCAGCGCCACGGCATGTCCTTCGTCGGGTTCCTCGACGGCTGGCGCGGCGTGCTGGACGGGGACGTGGTGCCCCTGGACGAGGAGCGGGTGCGCCCGCTGCTGGCGGTGGGCGGGACGGTCCTGGGCTCCAGCCGCACCAACCCCCTGGCCGGCGGCGTCGAGCAGGGCGTGCAGCGGGTGCGCGAGCGGCTGGCCGCGCTGGGCGTGGACGCGCTGTTGGTCATCGGCGGCGAGGACACCCTCGGGGTCGCGACGGCGCTGCACGAGGCGGGGGTGCCCGTGGTGGGCGCCCCGAAGACCATCGACGACGACCTGTCGGCGACCGACGCCACCTTCGGCTTCGACACGGCCGTGCAGACGGCCGTGGAGGCCTGCGACCGGCTGGTGACGACCGGCGCGAGCCACCACCGGGCCATGGTCGTGGAGGTCATGGGCCGGCACGCCGGCTGGATCGCGCTGCACACCGGGATGGCGGCCGGTGCCCACGTGACGCTGCTGCCCGAGGAGGTGGTCGACCTCGACGCCGTCGCCGACGTCGTGCGCGCGGTGCTGGCGCGCGGCGGCGCACCGCTGCTGGTGGTCAGCGAGGGCGCGCCGGTGCTGGGGCAGCAGGCCGTCAAGGACGCACCGGTGGACGCCTTCGGCCACGTGCAGCTGGGCGGTGCGGGTGAGCAGCTGGAGCGGGAGCTGCAGCGGCGCGTGCCGGGGCTCTCCAGCCGGGTGACGGTGCTGGGGCACCTGCTGCGCGGCGGCACGCCCTCGGCGGCGGACCGGGTGCTGGCGACCCGCTTCGGGCTGTCGGCCGTCGAGGCGCTCGCGGCGGGGCGGCTGGGGACGATGGCGGCGCTGCGCGGGGTGGACGTGGTGCAGGTGCCGCTGGCGGAGGCCACGGGGGTGCTGCGCACGGTGCCGGAGGCGCGACGCGCCGAGACCGCGGGGCTGCGGTGGTGAGCCGGTGGTGAGCCGCTCGTGAGCCGGCACCCGCGCGGCCCTGGGGAAGGCGCAGCACCCGGCGGCGCGGCAGTGCGACACTGGCACGCGTGAGTACCGGAGCGAGCACGATCACGAGCACCCGCGACAGCGCTGCGTCCGGCCCGTCGAGCACCACGTGGCCGGACCTGCCCGCCGCCCAGCAGCCGCAGTGGCCGGACGCCGCCGCGCTGGCAGAGGTCCAGGCGGAGCTCGCCTCGTATCCTCCTCTGGTCTTCGCCGGGGAGGCCGACCAGCTGCGCGCGCAGCTGGCGAAGGCGGCCCGCGGCGAGGCGTTCCTGCTGCAGGGCGGGGACTGCGCCGAGACCTTCGCCGGCGCGACGGCCGACGGCATCCGCCGCCGGCTGAAGACGATGCTGCAGATGTCGGCCGTCCTCACCTACGGCGCGAGCCTGCCGGTCATCAAGGTCGGCCGGATGGCCGGGCAGTTCTCCAAGCCGCGCTCGAGCAACGACGAGACCCGCGACGGGGTGACGCTGCCGGCCTACCGCGGTGACGCCGTCAACGACTACGCCTTCACCCCGGAGGCCCGCCGGCCGGACCCGCAGCGGCTGCTGCGCGCCTACCACACGTCCTCGGCGACGCTGAACCTCATCCGCGCGTTCACCACGGGCGGCTACGCCGACCTGCGCAAGGTGCACGAGTGGAACCGCGGCTTCGCGGCGACGGCGGCCAACGCCCGCTACGAGGCGCTGGCCCGCGACATCGACAAGGCCATGAAGTTCATGGTCGCCGCCGGTGCCGACTTCGACGCGCTGAAGACGGTGCAGTTCTGGTCCAGCCACGAGGCGCTGCTGCTCGACTACGAGCGGCCGCTGACCCGGACGCTGGACGAGGAGCCGCCGCTGGCCGGTGCCGATCAGCCGCGCGACGTGCGCCAGGGCGGTCCGTACGACGTCTCCGGGCACATGGTGTGGATCGGGGAGCGCACCCGCCAGCTCGACGGCGCGCACGTCGACTTCGCCTCCCGGATCCGCAACCCCGTCGGGATCAAGCTGGGCCCGAAGACCTCCGTGGACGACGCGCTCGCGCTCGTCGACAAGGTCGACCCGTACCGCGAGCCGGGCCGGCTGACCTTCATCACCCGCATGGGCGCCTCGACGATCCGCGAGGCGCTGCCGGCGCTCGTCGAGGGCGTCACCCGGGCGGGCGTGCAGGTGACGTGGGTGTGCGACCCCATGCACGGCAACACGATCACCTCGACCAGCGGCTACAAGACCCGCCGCTTCGACGACGTCGTGGACGAGGTGCGCGGCTTCTTCGAGGTGCACCGCGCGCTCGGCACCGTGCCGGGCGGCCTGCACGTCGAGCTCACCGGTGACGACGTCACCGAGTGCCTGGGCGGGGCCATGGAGATCGACGACGCCGGGCTGGGCACGCGCTACGAGTCGCTGTGCGACCCGCGGCTGAACCACCAGCAGTCGCTGGAGCTGGCGTTCCTGGTCGCGGAGATGCTCAGCGCGCGCTGACCGTCCCCCCGGCCCTCGCCGGTCGCACGAGCAGGGCCCCGGGACCGCTGGTCCCGGG
>NZ_JBJLSF010000159.1:0-3913 GCF_050871885.1 Kineococcus aridisoli
GGCCCTGCGCCAGGTGATGGGTGAGCTGGCCGGGCAGGGCCTGGAGCAGTTGTGCGACGGTGTGCTGGCGCGCCTGCTGCCCGAGCGCGCCGAGGACGATGTGGCCCTGGTCGCGGTGCGCCTGCACTCCCAGGACCGCCCCCGTCCCGACGACGCGGGCCCGGCCTGGGTGCCCTCCACCCCACCAGCGGCACCGCGCTGAGCTCCGCCGGGGCGGTCCGGGTTCGCCGGGCGCGACCGGCTGCGTCGGGTGCGCCCTAGACCGCCGCCGCACCGCGCGCGATGGCCCGGGCGTCGTCGCCGAGGGTGGAGATCGCCTGGTGGGCCTCGACGGCGGCGGCCGTCTGCATCCGCAGGGCGGTGCTCACGGCCTCCTGGGCCTGGTGCGCCTGCTGCAGGACGATGTCGATCTCCTGCACGGCCGAGCGGGCGTCGTCGGCGCTGCGGTCGATGAGGCCGACGACCTGGGCGATGCGGTGGGTGGACTCCGAGACCTGCCCGGCCAGCTGCTTGACCTCCTCGGCGACGACGGCGAAGCCCCGCCCGGCCTCGCCGGCGCGGGCGGCCTCGATGGTGGCGTTCAGCGCCAGCAGGTTCGTCTGCTTGGCCACCGCGTCGATGCCGGAGGCGATGTCGGCGATGTCCGCGGAGGTCTCGGTCAGCGTGGCGATGGTGCGGGCGGTGGCGGCCGCCCGGTCCTGCGCGCTGGCCCACGTGCTCTGCGACTGCTCCACGGACTGCTCGATGCCCACGGCGGTCTCCATGAAGCCCGCCATGACCTCCTGCGTGCGGGTCGTGGTGCACACGATGGAGCGCCCGGCGGCCGACAGCTCCTCGACCGTCGCGCTCAGCTCGTCGGCCAGGGCCGCCTGCAGCTGGGCCTGCTCGACGTCGTGGACCGCGGCGAGCATCTGCGTCTCCAGCACCTCGGCGCGCGCCCGCGCCTGTTCCGCGGATTCCCGCTGCACCTGCCGCAGCGCGGCGAGCTCGTTGCGCCGCGCCCGCTCGCTGCTGGCCCACAACGCCATGAGGACCACGACCTGGGCGAGGATGTAGCCGGCGTGCAGCAGCGCCCACGGCAGCGGGTCGGCCGCGGCGGCGGGGTCGGAGAACACCGCCTGGGGAGCGATGCGGCTCATGAGGAAGTGGTGGACCCCGACGAACCCGACGGCCAGCAGCAGCGGACCCCACGACTGGTAGAGGGAGATGGCGGCGACGACGACGAAGAACTGCAGGTGCAGGTCGGTGCGCCCGCCGAACGCGTGCAGCGTCACGTCGCAGCCCAGCAGCAGCCCGAGGCTGACCGCCAACGCCCGCACCCGCTCCGCCCGCCAGGCCAGGTCGAGCACGACGCACGCGAGGGACAGGCCGTAGGAGGCCCACAGGGTGGACTGGTCGTGGCCCTGGCCGCCGTGGTGGCCGCCGTGCCCCTGGGCCTGCACGAGGAGGATGACCGCGAGCACGAGGGACTGCAGCCACAGGGCGACGCGCAGCACCCGGTGGCGGGCGGTGAACACCTCGGCGGTGAGGACCCCACCGCGGGGCAGGTGCTTCCACATGCTCGAGTCCGTCTCCCTTACGTCGGTGCGCCCAGCCCGTGGCCGGGCGCGCGGAGGGCTCCCGCCCGGGAACCCCCGCCCGAGCATCGACCGGGCCCGACGAGGGCTTGAGGCCGGCACCCCCCGACCCGCCCGAGCGGGGATCCGGCCGGGCGGGTCAGGCGCCCGTGCGGTGCTCGTCCAGGATCGCCACCGCCTGAGCCGCAGCCGCTTCCAGAACGGCGATCTCCTCAGGGCCGAAGCGGTGCGCAGCGGTGTCCAGGACGCACTGGGCGCCCAGGACGTGCCCGTCACGGGTGCGCAGCGGAACTCCCGCGTAGCTGGCGATGCCGTCGTGGGTGACCAGGGGGTTGTCGTGCTGCAGGGGGTCGGTGCTCGCGTCCTGCACCACGTAGGGGCGGTCCTCGACGACGGCGTTGGCGCAGAAGGACCACTCGACGGGGGTGCCGCCGGTCTCGGCCATCCATCCGGTCAGGCCCGAGGAGCCGGCCAGGTGCTGGGCGGAGTCCAGCACGAGGGAGACCAGGCCGACGGGCGCGCCCACGGCCTCGGCGGTGCGGGCGGCCAGGGCGTCCAGGCGGGTGCGCAGCCGGGGGTCGTCCAGGTCGTAGGCGGCCAGCGCGGCCAGCCGGGCGGGGTCGGCCAGCGCGGCGCTGTGGTCGATCATCGGGTGAGCTCCTCGGTGCGGGAGAGGGCGGCGCGCACCGCGCGTGCGGCCACGAGCCGGTCGAACGTGGTGAGGCGGATCCGCAGGGCGCGGGCGCAGACGACCGTGACCGCGTCCTCGGAGGCGGACATGGCCTCGAGCAGCCGTTCCAGGGCGGCGCGGTCGCTCTCGCGGCCGCTGAGGCCGGCCGCGGTCAGCAGGTCCGCCCACACCCGCTGCGCGGTGGCGGGGTGGACCCGCGCCAGGGCGGTGCGGGCGTGCTCGAGCGTCACCGCGGACACGGGGTAGCGGTCCGGGCCTGCGGTGCTCGTGTCCTCCGCGGTGAGCATCCTCGTGCGTCCTCCTCGACGGGCCGGGTGGCGACCTCCGGGACGTTCGCCGTCCTCGTCCATCGGACGCCTCCCGCCCCGAGTGGAGGGGGCGTGCCCCGTTCGCACCAGCGCACCGGCGGCGCTGAGGCCGTCGACGACCGCATCGGCGGAGCACACGCGACCGGTCACCCGCTCCCCGGTCACCCGCTCCCGGGCAGCTGCCCCCGCAGCGCCGCAACCGCTCTCACCGCACCACCCCGATCCCGGCCGGCGCTCAAGGCAGCCGGCGCAGCGGTCGATGGAGGGCGGTGCCCGCTCACCCCAGTCCCCCGCCGATCGTGCCCCACCGCGAGGGCGGGCGCGCAGGCGCCGGTCCGACCGCCGGCCGGAGCGCCTCGGTGGGCCGGCGCCTGGGTCTAGGGTTCGCGACCGTGGCCACCTGCGTGGGCGTGGCCGGTGGGCTGGGCGCCTGGGCGCTGCACCAGCAGGGCGGCACCTCCGAGCACCTGCAGCGCCTGGACGCGGTGGCCCGCCAGGTACAGCAGATGCGCTACTACAACGCCGACGTCAGCGGCTGGCAGGGCTGGCTGTACGCCCAAGCCGAAGCCGAGAGCCCGGCCACGGCCGTCGACCCCGCCGGCGCCAACATCAGCGGCCTGGAGGCCGACCGCCAGGCAGGGGATGCGCTGCTGGCCGGCTTCGACGAAGCAGTCCTGACCGCCGACGAGCGACAGGTGCTGCAGCAGCTGCGCACGCAGTGGGCGGACTACTTCACCGTCACCGACACCTACGTCGAGCAGGTGCGCGAAGGCAGCCCGCAGTCGCTGGAAGCCGCCTACGCCACGCTCAACGGACCGCTGGACGCCTCGTGGAGGGCGCTGCTGGACAGCACCGAGCAGCTGGCAGACAGCGTCGATGCCCGCGCCGGGCAGCAGCAGGAGCTGGCCGCCGCCCGCGAAACCCGCCTGAAGGCCGCCGTGCTGGTGGCCACGGTGCTGGCGGTGGTGCTGTCGACGGTCCTCGCGCCGCTGGTGACCCGCTCGATCACCCGGCCGCTGGCGCGCACCCTGCACGTGGTCCAGGGCCTGGCCGAAGGCCGCCTGGACCAGCGGGTGGGCATCAGCACCGGCGATGAGGTCGGGCAGCTGGCCGGTGCGGTGGATGCCACCATGGAGCGCCTGGCCGCCACCATGCGCCGCATCGCCGGGAACGCCGGCACGCTGGCCTCCTCCTCCGAGGAGCTGACCAGCGTGGCCACCCAGCTCTCCAGTGGCGCCGAGGAAGCAGCCACCCAGGCGCAGGTGGTCTCCGCGGCCACCGAGGAGATCAGCGCCAACATCGCCACCGTGGCCGCCGCCGGGGACCAGATGTCCTCG
>NZ_JBJLSF010000160.1:0-3789 GCF_050871885.1 Kineococcus aridisoli
GGGCCTGGGGGCCAACGCCCAGCGCCGCGACAACGCCGGCGAGGTCGTGGCTTTCATGATCCCCGGCGCGGCCGCCGAGGCCGGCTACGACTTGGACGGCGTCGTGCGCGCCGCGCGCCGCGCCAACGACCTCACCCGCTCCATGGGCATCGCCTTCGCCGGCTGCACCCTGCCCGGCGAGACCGAGCCGCTGTTCACCGTCACGCCGGGCCACATGGGCGTCGGTCTGGGCATCCACGGCGAGCCGGGCATCTCCGAGGAGCCCATCGGCTCCCCCGAGGAGATCGCCGAGCTGCTGGTGCAGCGGGTCCTGGGCGGCAAGCCCGAGGACGCCCCCGACACCGGCCGGATCACCGTGCTCGTCAACGGCCTGGGCTCCACCAAGTACGAGGAGCTGTTCCTGCTCTACGCGCCGATCGCGGCGCGGCTGCGGGCGGCCGGCTACGAGATCGTCGCCCCCCAGGTCGGCGAGCTGGTCACCTCCCTGGACATGGCCGGCGCCTCGCTGACGGTCACCTGGCTGGACGAGGAGCTGGAGACGCTGTGGACGGCTCCGGCCCAGTGCCCGGCGCTGTCGGTGGGCCCGGTCATCGAGACCACCCCCGCCCCGGTGTTCCAGGCGCCCGAGGAGGAGGTGGCCGACTACTCCGGCACCCCCGAGGCCGCGCAGCAGGCCGGCCGGAAGGTGGCCGCGCTCATCGAGGCCGTGCGCGACGTCCTCGAGGACGCCGAGGCCGAGCTGGGCCGCATCGACGCCATCGCCGGTGACGGCGACCACGGCACCGGCATGGTCAACGGCTCGGTCGCCGCCGCGCAGGCCGCCCGCGCCGCCGCCGACGCCGGGGCGGGTGCCGCCTCGACGCTGGCCGCGGCCGGGGGCGCGTGGGCCGACCGCGCCGGCGGCACCTCCGGCGTCATCTGGGGCGTGCTGCTGCACGCCTTCGCCGACCAGCTGGGCGACCAGGGCGCGCCCACCGCCGAGCAGGTCGCCGCCGGTGCCACCGCGTCGGTGGAGGCCGTGCAGCGCCTGGCGGGCGCCCGGGTGGGCAACAAGACCATGCTGGATGCGCAAGTCCCCTTCGCCGAGGCGCTCGCCGAGCGCGTGGCGGCCGGCGACGACCTGAAGACCGCCTGGGCGGCCGCCGCGCAGGCCTCCACGGCCGCCGCGGAGGCCACCAAGGACCTGCGCCCGCAGATCGGGCGGGCCCGCCCGCTGGCCGAGCGCTCGCTGGGCCACCCCGACGCCGGCGCCGTCTCCCTGGCGCTGGTGACCCGCACCGTCGCCGAGCAGCTCTGACCGTCTCCACCGCACGTCCGACACCGACACCACGACCAGGAGGAACACCGTGAGCGATCTGCACTGGCGCGTCGTCGTCGCCTCCGACGACGCCGGCCTGTCCTACAAGGAAGCCATCAAGGCCGACCTGCTGAAGGACCCCCGCGTCAAGGAGGTCATCGACGTCGGAGTCAACGGCGACGAGGGCACCGCCTACCCGCACGTGGCCGTCGCGGCCGCCCGCAAGATCGCCGCCGGCGAGGCCGACCGCGGCATCCTCGTCTGCGGCACCGGCATGGGCGTGGCCATCAGCGCCAACAAGGTCCCCGGCATCCGCGCCTCGGTGGCCCACGACTCCTTCTCCGTCGAGCGCCTGGTGCTCTCCAACGACGCGCAGGTGCTCACCCTGGGCGAGCGCGTCATCGGCAAGGAGCTGGCCCGCCGGCTGGCCAAGGAGTTCCTGGGCTACGTCTTCGACCCCACCAGCCACTCCAAGGAGAAGGTCGACGCCATCACGGCCTACGAGACCGGCGCGGGCTACGACGCCGACGACGAGGCCGGTACCGTCAGCTCCTGCTGACAGACCGCACCGACGCTGGAGCCTGAACCACATGACGAACCGTCCCCGCCCGCTCGTCGGGGTCAGCCTCAAGATGTACTTCTCGCTGGCCCGCACCCGCAGCTACCTCGCCGACGTCGCCGCCCTCGGTCCCGACGTCGCGGCGAGCGGGGTGGACGCGTTCGTCATCCCGGACTTCCTCAACATCACCACGGGCATCGACCTGCTGCGCGGCACCGGCATCGCCGTCGGCGCGCAGGACGCCTCGTGGGAGGACTTCGGCGCGCTGACCGGCGAGGTGTCCCCCGCCGCGCTGCGCGAGGCCGGGGCGCGCTTCGTGGAGATCGGCCACGCCGAGCGCCGGCGGATGTTCGCCGAGGACGACATCGTGACCGCCCGCAAGGCGGCCGCGGCGGCCCGCAACGGCCTGGTCCCGCTGATCTGCATCGGCGAGAACGTGCGCATCGACGTCGACGACGCGGCGCGCACCACCATCAGCCAGGTCCTCGCGGCGCTGGAGGACGTCCCCGACGACGCCGAGGTCGTCGTCGGCTACGAGCCCAACTGGGCCATCGGGCAGACCGAGCCCGCGCCGCCGGAGCACGTCGTCGGCGTCACGACCCGCCTGCGCGAGGCCCTCTCGCACCGTCGCGGGCGCACCCGCATCCTCTACGGCGGCAGCGCCGGCCCCGGGCTGTTCAGCCAGGTGGCCGACGGCGTCGACGGCCTGTTCCTCGGCCGCTTCGCCCACGACGTCGCCAACTTCCGCGCGGTCATCCAGGAGATCGCCGCGCACCCGCTCAACGCAGACCACTCCGACGAGTCCGCGGCCGACCGCGCCTGAGCCGGCCCGCCCCTCGCCGGGAGCACCCACCACCACAGGAGACTCCCGTGCCCACCGCACCCCGCACCGACAAGATCACCAAGGTCGCCCAGATCGGCACCGGCTACATGGGCGGCGGCATCGCCCAGTCGCTGGCCCTGGCCGGCAACGACGTGTGGCTGGCCGACGCCGACAAGGAGTCGACCCAGCGCAACTACGAGCGGCTGCTGAAGGAGTCCGAGCTCTTCGAGTCGCAGGGCCTGTTCGCCCCGGGCAGCACCGAGGTCCTCAAGGAGAAGTTCCACCCGGCCGACTCCATCGAGGAGGCCGTCGCGGACGTGCACTTCGTCGAGGAGGCCGTCTTCGAGGACCCGCAGGTCAAGAAGGACGTCCTCTCGCGCGTCGAGAAGGCCGTCACCCCCGGCACGATCATCGGCACCAACACCTCCACCATCCCGGTGAAGGTGCTGGCGGAGGCGTTCGAGGACGCCTCGCTGTTCCTCACCGTGCACTTCTCCAACCCGGCCCCGTTCATCCCGGGCGTCGAGCTGGTCACCGGCGAGGCGACCGACCCGGCCGTGCTGCCGATCATCGACGAGCTGCTGACCCGCGCCGGCCGTCGCGGCGCGCAGGTCAAGGACGTGCCGGGCTTCGTGCTCAACCGCCTGCAGTACGTGCTGCTGAAGGAGGCCATGACGGTCGTCGAGGAGGGCGTGGCCACCCCCGCCGACGTCGACACCATCGTCTCGACCACCTTCGGCTTCCGCCTGCCCTTCTTCGGGCCGTTCGCCATCGCCGACATGGCGGGCCTGGACGTCTACGCCAAGGGCTTCAAGGTCCTGGAGAACCACTTCGGCGAGCGGATGTCCGCCCCGCAGAACCTCACCGAGCTCGTCGAGGCCGGCAAGTACGGCACCAAGACCGGTTCGGGCTTCCTGGAGCTGGAGCCGGAGAAGCTGGCCGCGCTCATCGACTACCGCAACAAGGCGTACAAGAAGATGGCCGAGCTGCTCGCCGAGCTCGGGCCGTCGCCGCTGGCGGAGTGACCCGCGGCCGGCCCCTGCCGGCAGCAGGCTGACCGCAGCCGACACCCGCTGAACCACGACGACGGCCGCCCCGGGAGCTCCCGGG
>NZ_JBJLSF010000161.1:0-3232 GCF_050871885.1 Kineococcus aridisoli
GAACCGGCTCGGCGCGCCGGTTCAGCGCGGCAGCGCGCTGGCGCGCCAGCCGCCCGGGCCGGGCACCGGGGGCAGGCCGAGCACGTGGCGGGGGTCGGCCCAGCGCGAGCGCGGCGCCGCCGGCTGCGGTGCGGGCGCCGGCCGGGCCAGCTGCGTGGTGAGCACGACGGTGAGGGCGGCCAGCTCCTCCGGCTCGGGGTGGCCGCGCTCGATGCGCAGGGAGGCGAGGAAGTCCCCGAGGTCCTCGGCGGTGCCGCTCACAGCGGGATGTTCCCGTGCTTCTTGGCCGGCAGCGTCGCGCGCTTGGTCGCCAGCGCCCGCAGCGCCCTGGCGACCTGCACGCGCGTCTCGCTGGGGGCGATGACGGCGTCGACGTAGCCCCGCTCGGCGGCCACGTAGGGGTTGGCCAGCTGCAGCTCGTAGTCGTCGACGAGCTCGCGGCGCCTGGCCTCGACGTCCTCGCCGGCCTCGGCGGCCGCCTTGAGGGTGCCGCGGTGCAGGATGTTCACCGCCCCCTGGGCGCCCATCACGGCGATCTGCGCGCTCGGCCAGGCCAGGCACACGTCGGCGCCCATCTCCTTGCTGCCCATGACGATGTAGGCGCCGCCGTAGGCCTTGCGGGTGATGACGGTGACCAGCGGGACCGTCGCCTCCGCGTAGGCGTACAGCAGCTTCGCGCCGCGGCGGATGATGCCGTTCCACTCCTGGTCGGTGCCCGGCAGGAAGCCCGGCACGTCCACGAAGGTCAGCACCGGCACGTTGAAGGCGTCGCACAGGCGCACGAAGCGCGCGGCCTTCTCGGAGGCGTCGATGTCCAGGGTGCCGGCCAGCTGCGAGGGCTGGTTGGCCACCACGCCCACGGGCCGGCCCTCCACGCGGCCGAAGCCGGTGAGGACGTTGGGCGCGAAGAGCTCGTGGACCTGCAGGAACTCCTCGTCGTCGAGCACCGCGGCCACGACGGAGACCATGTCGTAGGGCTGGTTGGGCGAGTCCGGGACGATCTCGTCCAGCACCAGGTCGTCCTCGTCGACGACGAGCTCGCGGGGGGTGGCCGGTGCCAGCAGCGGCGCCTCGGAGAGGTTGTTGGAGGGCAGGTAGGACAGCAGCTCGCGCACGTAGGCGATGGCGTCGTCCTCGCTCTCGGCGAGGTGGTGCGCCACGCCCGAGCGCGTCGCGTGGGTGCGCCCGCCGCCGAGCTCCTCGAAGCCGACGTCCTCGCCGGTCACGGTGCGGATGACGTCCGGCCCGGTGACGAACATGTGCGAGGTCTCGTCGACCATGACGGTGATGTCGGTGAGGGCGGGGGAGTAGACGGCCCCGCCGGCCGAGGGGCCGAGGATGAGGGAGATCTGGGGGACCACGCCGGAGGCGTGCACGTTGCGGCGGAAGATCCGCGCGTACTGCACCAGGGAGGCGACCCCCTCCTGGATGCGGGCGCCGCCGCCGTCGTTGATGCCGACCACGGGGCAGCCGGTGGTCGCGGCGAACTCCTGCAGCTCGGCGATCTTGGCGCCGTGCACCTCGCCGAGGGAGCCGCCGAAGGCGGTGAAGTCCTGCGCGTACACGCACACCGGCCGCCCGTCGACGGTCGCGTAGCCGGTGACGACGCCGTCGCCGTCCACGTGCTTGCTCGCCATCCCGAAGCCCGTGGCCGTGCTGCGCGCGAAGCCGCCGCGCTCGACGAAGGAGTCCTCGTCGACGAGGGCCGCGATGCGCTCGCGGGCCGTCTTCTTGCCCCGCGGGTGCTGCTTGGCGGCCGCGCGCTCGTCGGCGGTGGCGACGGCGGCGTGCGCCCGGCGGTGCAGCTCGGCCAGCTTGCCGGCCGTGCTGCGCGGGTCCGTCGGGGTCTCGAGACTGCTCACGGAGCGGCAGCGTACGTCAAGGACGCCGTCCGCTGGCGCCCTCGGGGGGCGGGACCGGTAGCTTGACGTCGAGACAGAGCCGAGCGCAGTCGGAGGAGACAGCACAGTGGCCAAGATCAAGGTCCAGGGACCGGTCGTCGAGCTCGACGGCGACGAGATGACCCGGATCATCTGGCAGTTCATCAAGGACCGCCTGATCCACCCCTACCTCGACGTCGACCTGGAGTACTACGACCTCGGGGTCGAGCACCGCGACGCCACCGACGACCAGGTCACCATCGACGCGGCCCACGCCATCCAGCGGGCCGGCGTCGGCGTCAAGTGCGCGACGATCACGCCGGACGAGGCCCGCGTGGAGGAGTTCGGCCTCAAGAAGATGTGGCGCTCCCCGAACGGGACGATCCGCAACATCCTCGGCGGCGTGATCTTCCGCGAGCCGATCATCATCTCCAACATCCCGCGCCTGGTGCCGGGCTGGACCAAGCCGATCATCGTCGGCCGCCACGCCTTCGGCGACCAGTACCGCGCCACCGACTTCAAGTTCCCCGGCGAGGGGACGCTGACCGTCACCTTCACGCCCAAGGACGGCGGCGAGCCCATCGAGCACGAGGTCTTCCAGGCCCCCGGCGCCGGGGTGTCGCTGTCGATGTACAACCTCGACAGCTCCATCTACGACTTCGCCCGCGCCTCGCTCAACTACGGGCTGGCGCGCGGGTACCCGGTCTACCTCTCCACGAAGAACACGATCCTCAAGGCCTACGACGGCCGCTTCAAGGACATCTTCGAGGAGGTCTTCCAGACCGAGTTCAAGGCGAAGTTCGACGAGGCCGGGATCACCTACGAGCACCGCCTCATCGACGACATGGTCGCCGCGTCCCTGAAGTGGGAGGGCGGCTACGTCTGGGCCTGCAAGAACTACGACGGCGACGTCCAGTCCGACACCGTCGCCCAGGGCTTCGGCTCGCTGGGCCTGATGACCTCGGTGCTGTCCACCCCGGACGGCTCCGTCGTCGAGGCGGAGGCCGCGCACGGCACCGTCACCCGGCACTACCGCCAGCACCAGCAGGGCAAGCCGACCTCGACCAACCCCATTGCGTCGATCTACGCCTGGACGCGCGGTCTCGCGCACCGCGGCAAGCTCGACTCGACCCCCGAGGTCACCGGCTTCGCCGAGACCCTCGAGGACGTCGTCATCAAGACCGTCGAGAGCGGGAAGATGACCAAGGACCTCGCGCTGCTCGTCGGGCCCGACCAGGCCTGGCAGACCACCGAGGAGTTCCTGGGCACCCTCGACGAGAACCTCGCCGCGCGCCTGCGCTGACGCGAGCGCCGCACGGCCGCGCACGGCCCCGCACCCGGTCGGGTGCGGG
>NZ_JBJLSF010000162.1:0-3051 GCF_050871885.1 Kineococcus aridisoli
GGTACGGGCGGGGGAGGCGCCCGGCCCGGGGGCCCGGGCGCCGGGGCCCGCCCCCGCCCCCCCCGCCGCCCCCCCCGGCGCCACGCTGCGCGCCGGCCGCGGCCGGCGCGGGCTGTCGGTGCGCGTGGAAGGCCGCAGCCTCGCCGTCTGCACCGGCCTCGTCGCGGCCCTGGTGGCCGTGGCCTCGGTCAGCCTGACCACCGGCGACTACCCCGTCGGCGTGCCCGACGTGCTGCGCACGCTCGTCGGGCGGGGCGAGCCCGCCGACGAGTTCATCGTCCTGGGCCTGCGGCTGCCGCGGGTGGTCACGGCGCTGCTGGTGGGGCTGGCGCTCGGGATGGCCGGTGCGGTCTTCCAGCTCGTCACCCGCAACCCCCTGGGCAGCCCCGACGTCATCGGCTTCACCTCCGGCGCCGTCACCGGCGCGCTCGTGGTGCTCCTGCTGCTGGGCGGCGGCAGCACCGCGACCGCCTTCGGCGCCCTGTCCGGCGGCGCCCTCACCGCCGTGCTCGTGTACCTGCTGGCCGCGCGCGGCGGGGTGCAGGGCTACCGGATCGTCCTCGTGGGCATCGGCCTCACCGCCGTCCTGCAGGCCGCCAACGACTACCTGCTGACCCGCGCCCGGCTGGAGGAGGCGCAGGCCGCGCAGGTGTGGATCCTCGGCAGCCTCAACGGCCGCGGCTGGGAGCAGGCGCTGCCGCTGGGGATCGGGCTGGCGGTGCTGGTGCCGGTGGCGCTGCTGGCCGGGCGCTCGCTGACGATGCTCGACCTCGGCGACGACGCGGCCCGCGCGCTCGGCGTCGACGTGGACCGCACCCGGCTGCTCGTGCTGGCCGTCGCCGTGGCGATGACGGCGCTGGCCGCCATGGCGGCCGGGCCGATCGCCTTCGTCGCCCTCGCCGCGCCGCAGGTCGCGCGCCGCCTCACCGGCGCCGTCGGGGCCGGCCTGGTGGCCGCCGGTCTGACCGGCGCGCTGCTGCTGCTGGTCAGCGACTTCGCCGCCCAGCGCGTCTTCGCCCCCACCCAGCTGCCGGTCGGCGTCGTGACGGGCGCGGTGGGCGGGCTCTACATGGCCTACCTGCTCGTCGCCCAGTGGCGCCGCGGGCGCGGCTGACCCCGGCGCTCCCCACCCCTCCACCCCCGGTCACCAGAGGACGGCACTGCCCCGTGAGCACGCACCAGCACCGGCTGCGCGGTGAGGACCTCACCCTCGCCTACGACTCCCGCACCATCACCCGCGGTCTCGGCATCGAGATCCCGGACGGCTCCTTCACGGTGATCATCGGGCCGAACGCCTGCGGGAAGTCCACGCTGCTGCGCGCGCTGGCGCGGATGCTCAAGCCGAGGTCGGGCAGCGTCTACCTGGACGGCGAGCGCATCTCCTCCCTGCCGAGCAAGGAGGTCGCCCGGCGCCTGGGGCTGCTGCCGCAGACGGCCAGCGCCCCCGACGGCATCACCGTCGCCGACCTCGTCGCCCGCGGCCGCTTCCCGCACCAGAAGCTGCTGCGGCAGTGGTCCCGCGACGACGAGCGGGCCGTGGACGCGGCGATGGCCGCCACCCACGTCGACGGCCTCGCCGACCGCACCGTCGACGAGCTGTCCGGCGGGCAGCGGCAGCGGGTGTGGATCGCGATGGCCCTGGCGCAGGAGACGCCGATCCTGCTGCTGGACGAGCCGACGACCTACCTCGACATCGCCCACCAGATCGAGGTGCTGGACCTGTGCGCGCAGCTGCACGAGGAGCAGCAGCGCACCCTGGTGGCCGTCCTGCACGACCTCAACCACGCGTGCCGCTACGCCACCCACCTCGTCGCCCTCAAGGAGGGGCGCCTCATGGCGCAGGGCGCCCCCGCGGACGTCGTCACCGCCGAGCTCATCGAGGAGGTCTTCGGGCTGCCCTGCGTGGTCATCGACGACCCCGAGACCGGCACCCCGCTGGTCGTGCCGCGCGCCCGCGCCCGCCGCGGCGCCACCGACGCGCTGAGCGCGTGAGCGCGGGCGGCTGCGGCGGGCGACGGCGACGCCGTTAGCGTGGGCGGGGTGCAGCACCGTCCGCTGGCCCGCCTGGGGCTCGTCGTGCACCCCGTGCGCGACACGAGGGAGCAGGCGGAGCTCGTCCGGGCCTGGGCGAGCTCGCACGGCCTGGAGGTCGTCGGCCTGCGCGCCGACACCGGCCGGCTGCCCGCGGGGGTGGGCACGGTCGACGAGGTCGAGTTCGCCCGCACCGTCGACGCGGCCGTGAGCCTGGGCGGTGACGGCACGATGCTCGGCGCGCTGCGGCTGCTCGTCGGCCGGGACGTCCCCGTGCTGGGGGTGAACCTGGGCCACCTCGGCTTCCTCGTGGAGCTGGAGCCGCGCGAGCTGCCCGCGGCGCTGGAGCGCATCGCCGCCAAGGACTTCACCGTCGAACCGCACCTGTGCCTGCGCGCGCGCATCGTGCCGCCCGACGGGCGGGACGTGCGCGAGGCGGTGGCCTTCAACGACGTCGCGCTGGCCCGCACCCCCGGCCGGGGCACCGTGACGGCGGCGCTGTCGGTGTCCGGTCAGCGCATCGGCTACCTGCGCGGCGACGCCGTCGTGCTCGCCACGCCCAGCGGCTCGACGGCCTACAGCTACGCCGCCGGCGGGCCCGTGGTCTCCCCGGGCGCCGACGCCCTCGTCGTCACCCCGGTCGCGCCGATGTCCGGCATCGCCCGCTCCATCGTGCTGGGCGTGGACGAGGCGGTGCGCCTGGAGCTGCTGGAGAAGTCCGGCCCGCCCGTCCTGGAGGTCGACGGCATCGCCGCGGGCGAGCTGGCACCCGGCACGGTGGTGGAGGTGACCGCCGAGCGCGACGCCGGGCACGTGATCCGCCTGGACGCCGCCGACCACGGCCGGCGCTCGCGGGTGAAGCTGAGCCTGCTGGACCTGCCGCTGCTGCCCGACGAGATGCTCGAGCTGGTGCCCGAGGAGCTGCGCCGCCACGACGGCCAGGAGCGCGGGCACTGACCTCCCGGGCCGCCGGCGGTGCGCACCGCCACGCCGGCGGGCAGCGGGGCCGGGCGCAGGTCC
>NZ_JBJLSF010000163.1:0-3042 GCF_050871885.1 Kineococcus aridisoli
TCGGCTCTTCCTGGGGTGGGCGTCGAGGAGTCGCGGCGCGGCTGTGACACGCGGGTCACTGTGCCTGCTGTGGTGCTCTGCTGGCCGCGACTTCGCCGGCGACTGCCCCATGTGGGGGACTGGGGGGGCGAGGCGCCCGGGCTATGACGACGACGCGGACGCGCGAGATGATCATGCTTCTGCGCGCACCGCGGGATGACCGCGCGGTGCACGGCCACGTCGAAGGCGATATGACCATGAGCACCTGCCACCACCGGTCAGCCAGCGGATGCGTCAAGCACGGTCAGCGACTAATACCTGCGGCGGTCGCCCGGAGCAGCTCAGGCGAGGAGCGCGTAAAGGACCATGTCCCGGCGTTCCCCGCGATGCAGCGCCTTCTTGCGCAGCACTCCCTCTTCGCTGGCGCCGATGGCTCGGGCCAAGGCTCGGGAGGGGTGGTTCTCGACGTCCACGTACAGCTCCAGCCGGTCCAGCCCGCCCTCGGTGGTGGCCCATTCGGCGAGCAGGCGCACCGCGCGGCGCATCACCCCGCGGCCCCGAGCCCACGGCGCGGCCCAGTAGCCGACCTCGGCCACCCGCTCGTCGGCATCGACACAGACCAGGCCACAGGAGGCGAGCACCCCGGCGTCGGCTGAGTCCGCACCGTCTCGGTCGCTGGAGTTGTCGGTGGAGGTCACCGCGAACAGCGCGCCGGTGTGCGCCTGCCACTGCTGCGGGGCGACGGTACGCACGAGGGCGTCGGCTGCGTCGGGGCCGTAGGGCACCGGCACGGTCGTCCAGCGTTGGATGTCGCGGTCCTGGCAGGCGGTATGGACGGCGTCGGCGTCGTCAGCTCGCCACGGTCGCAACCTGATGCCGTCGGCGTGCAGGGTCGGTTGCTCGGTGGGCCAGGGCAGCTTGCTCACAGCACGACATCCTGCCCCGATCGGGGCTGTTGGATCACCTGGATGCCTGGCGGGCGAGGAGGGTGTTTTGTGTGCGGGAACGCTTGGTCATCGTCAGGGCCGTGAAGTCGCCGGCCGTTAACGACTGCCCGTATCGCGGGATGATCGCAAAGTGCAGTCGGGGGTGACTCACCTTCTGCCAAG
Organism: Kineococcus aridisoli; assembly: GCF_050871885.1. NCBI lineage: Bacteria > Bacillati > Actinomycetota > Actinomycetes > Kineosporiales > Kineosporiaceae > Kineococcus > Kineococcus aridisoli. The sequence goes on from NZ_JBJLSF010000163.1 coordinate 1,089, forward strand.
ATCGCCCGATGGCTGTCCACCACCCCGCGACGATCGTGCCGACCAAGCTGCAGCTGCTGCAGGCGTGGGTGCCGCACCAGCCGTGGATCGGCGGCGCCGACGCCAGCACCTTGATCAAGCTGGGGTCCTACCGCTTCGACGACCCCGACGGTGAGGTGGGGGTGGAGACGCACCTGCTGGCCACCGCTGACGGGCAGGTGCTGCAGGTACCGCTGACCTACCGCAGCGCCCCCCGCGCAGGAGCCGAGGACTCACTGATCACCACGATGACGCACACCACGCTGGGCGATCGCTGGATCTACGACGGCTGCCACGACCCCGTCCACGTCAGCGCCCTGGTCGCCACCATCATGACCGGCGGCCGCGAGGCCGACCTGTACGCCGCCACCGATCAGGGGCTGGTGCTGGAGCCGGCCAGGACGCACGTGCGCGGCAGCGGCTCCTCGACCGCCGTCCCGGCTCTGACGGCGCCGGTGGTCAGCCATGACGGGACCACGACGACGATCGACGCCGGCGTCCGGCTCACCTTGCCGCGGGTGGTCGACGTCGCCGCTGCGCCGGGGGCCGGTCTCACGCTGAGCGGCACGTGGCCCGGTCAGGAGGTCCCCTGCGTGGTGGCCAGCGTGGTCGTCCCCTGATGAGAGGGCAGCAAGCGGTCAGATCATGACAGCGGGATGACCGAGCGGTGCGTCATGCCCTCAGTAAGGCGAGCCGCACGGGGCTCGAGGCGTCGGGGCGCGGGTGAGCCGAGGCGGCTCAGCTGGTGGTGACGGCCACGCCCCACTGTGAGGGGCCGTCGTGGGCTTCGGTGACCGAGAACGTGGCGGTGCCGGTGGTGGGGACGAGGTCCCCGACGCGGTGTCCTTGCCCGTCGCAGTCGACAGTGACCGCGGTGCCAGCCAGGTCCAGTCCCAGGCTTCCGCCGCCGGTGCAGGCGGCGAAGGCCCCGTAGGTGGTGCCGGCGGTGAGGGGACCGACCGTGACGTCCGAGCTCTGCCAGCCTTCGGCGCCGGAAGCGATGAGAGGTCCTGCTCCGTCGGCTTCAGCGGCGTTGAAGGCGACGTCCCATGCCTTTGCGGCGTCGGTGGGGGCAGGTTGATCGCTGGAGCAGGCGCTGAGAGTGCTCACCGTCAGCAGGGCGAGCAAAGTCCAGCCTCGTCGGGTGAGCGGTCTCATGAAGGAAGACTAGTGACGCTGATCAGGTGCAGGGCTGCTTTCGTCGTGTCGGTGCGCACCAGCGGGGTCGGCTGGCCGCCTCGTCACGCGGGCGTCGTTAACGACCGTGGCCGCGCCCGGAAGGCGGGATGACCGTGCGTCAGCGCAGTCGTCGAGGTCACGACCGGCCAGCGGTCCCTGGGGCAGGTCCTCGTCGCCGCTCGTCGGCAGGTAGGGGCGGGTGGCCCCACCACCACACCCCGTGCTCGTCCGGGACCATCGACTCCGAGACTGAGCCCAGGGGCTCCTCGATGTCGGAGGTCACGATGTCGTCGGCGAGGTCCACCGCGGGGTCGACGTCGGGTGTGGGCAGGTTCAGGGGGTAGTCCTCGACCTCGTCGAGGTGGCGGCGTAGGCCGGTGGTGAAGTCCCACCAGGGGTGGCGGTACACCACGTGCAGCACCGGGTGCCCGTTGTGGACGTCGGTCCAGGACCGCACCACCTGGACCTGGCCGCCGGTGACGGGCAGGTGGCGGGCGGGGTCGGTGAGCTGGCGCAGCAGAGCGGTGTGGACGTCGTTGGCCCACTGCTGAGGGTCGTCCCGAATGCGTGCTGAGGTGCCCGCTGAAGCGTCCATGACCTTGTTCTACCGGTCAGGCTGACCGCTTGGTCATCGACACGAGCGGACGTCTCGGCTGGTCATGATTGCGCGCAGCCCGCGCCATGACCGTGACGTCCCGCACCGCGGGATGACCGGGCGTTCGCTGCTGGTGCGCACGCACGTGAAACGTCCTGTGCC
>NZ_JBJLSF010000164.1:0-3026 GCF_050871885.1 Kineococcus aridisoli
GTGGGTCCGGGTCGACCCGGTCCCACCGCCGTCGCGCTCCACCGGCACACCACCGCCGGCCGGACGGCCGGCGGTCCGCACGACTTCGGAGGACCTCGGGTGAGCAGCACCCAGACCAGGCCCGGCCCCGGCGACGACCGGGCCGTCATCGAGACCGGCGGCAGACGCCCCGGCGACGCGGTGTTCCGCGGCACCGCGACAGGCGCCGGGGTGGTCATCCTCCTCGTGCTCGCCGCCGTCGCCGCCTTCCTCGTCGGCGAGGCGGTGCCCGCGTTCACCGCGGACCCGGCCGAGGTCGACGGCGGGGAGGGCCTCGTCGCGTACGTCTGGCCGCTGCTGTTCGGCACGGTCCTCGCGGCGGTCATCGCCCTGCTCGTCGCGACGCCCATCGCGGTCGGCATCGCCCTCTTCATCTCGCACTTCGCACCGCGCCGGCTGGCGCAGGGCCTCGGCTACCTCGTGGACCTGCTCGCCGCCGTGCCGAGCATCGTCTACGGCATCTGGGGCATCACGGTGCTCTCGAACTGGATGAAGCCCGTCTACGGCTGGCTGGCGGAGAACCTGGGCTTCATCCCGCTCTTCGCCGGCCCGGCTTCCACGACCGGCCGCACGATCCTCACCGCGGGCCTGGTCCTGGCCGTGATGATCCTGCCGATCATCACCGCCCTCGGCCGCGACGTCTTCCTGCAGACCCCGCGCCTGCACGAGGAGGCCGCCCTCGCCCTCGGCGCCACCCGCTGGGAGATGATCAAGTACGCCGTCATCCCCTACGGGCGCTCCGGCGTCGTCAGCGCCGCGATGCTCGGCCTGGGCCGCGCGCTCGGCGAGACCATGGCCGTCGCCCTGGTGCTGTCGGTGTCCAACATCGTGACGTTCAACCTCATCAGCTCGACGAACCCGTCGACGATCGCGGCGAACATCGCGCTGAACTTCCCCGAGGCCTCGGGGCTGGACATCAACGTCCTCATCGCCAGCGGCCTGGCGCTGTTCGTCATCACGTTCCTGGTCAACTTCGCGGCCCGGTGGGTCGTCCAGCGCTCGGGAGCCAAGGCATGACCACCACGACCAACGGTTCGACCCCCGCCTCGGGCAGCGAGGTCCTGAGCCTCGAGCAGTCGATGCGCCAGGCCCGCCTGCCGCGCTGGACGCCGTGGGCCGCCCTCGCGGCGGCCGTCGTCGTGGGCCTGCTCGTCACCGCTCCCGGCGGGCGCTCGCTCGGCGGCGTCGTGGCGATCACCGCGATCACCTACCTGCTGCTCATCGGCGTCCTGTCCGGCGTGCGGGAGGGCAGCCGCCGCGCCAAGGACCGCGTCGTCACCGCGCTGGTCACCATCGCCTTCGGCCTGGCGATGATCCCGCTCGTCTCGGTCGTGTGGACCGTGGTGGGCAACGGCGCGGCCCGCTTCGACACGACCTTCTTCACGTGGTCGATGCGCGGGGTCATCGGCGAGGGCGGCGGCGCGCTGCACGCCATCTGGGGCACGATCATCGTCACGCTGGCCGCGACCGTCATCTCCGTGCCGATCGGGCTGCTGGCCGCGATCTACCTCGTCGAGTACGGCGCCGGCTCCCGGCTGGCGAAGGCCATCACGTTCCTCGTGGACGTCATGACGGGGATCCCCTCGATCGTCGCCGGCCTGTTCGTCGCGGCGCTGTTCGTCATCGTCATGGGGCCGGGCACCAAGCTGGGCATCATGGGCTCCCTCGCCCTGGCGGTCCTCATGATCCCCACGGTCGTCCGCTCGACCGAGGAGATGCTCAAGCTGGTCCCCCACGACCTGCGCGAGGCCGCCTACGCGCTGGGCGTGCCGAAGTGGCGCACGATCGTCAAGGTCGTCCTGCGCACGAGCATCTCGGGCATCGCCACCGGCGTGACGCTGGCCATCGCCCGCGTCGCCGGTGAGACGGCGCCGCTGCTGGTCACGCTCGGCATCACGACGGGGACGAACTTCAACCTCTTCGAGGGCCGCATGGCCACGCTCCCGGTCTACGCGTACTACCAGTACACGCAGCCCGGCGTCCCGGCGACCGCCGGTGTCGAGCGCGCCTGGACGGCGGCGCTCGTGCTCATCATGCTGGTGATGGCGCTCAACCTCGTCGCCCGGCTGATCTCCCGCCTCTTCGCCCCGAAGGTCGGCCGCTGAGGCCTCCCGCACCCGCGACCCCGACCCGCACCCCCCAGACCGAGGAGCCAGACGTGGCCAAGCTCATCGACGTGAGCGACCTGAACATCTACTACGGCGACTTCCTCGCCGTGGAGTCCGTGACGATGACCATCGAGCCGCGTGCCGTGACCGCGCTCATCGGTCCGTCCGGCTGCGGCAAGTCGACCTTCCTGCGCTCGCTGAACCGCATGCACGAGGTCATCCCCGGCGCCCGCGTGGAGGGCAAGGTCGTCATGGACGGCCAGGACCTCTACGACAAGGACGTCGACCCCGTCTCCGTGCGCCAGCACATCGGCATGGTCTTCCAGCGGCCGAACCCGTTCCCGACGATGTCGATCTACGAGAACGTCGCCGCCGGCGTGCGCCTGAACGCCAAGCGCATGAGCAAGAGCGACCTCGACGACCTCGTCGAGAGCTCGCTGCGCGGCGCGAACCTGTGGACCGAGGTCAAGGACCGCCTCAGCAAGCCCGGCCTGGGCCTGTCCGGCGGCCAGCAGCAGCGCCTGTGCATCGCCCGCGCGATCGCCATCCGCCCCTCGGTGCTGCTCATGGACGAGCCCTGCTCGGCCCTGGACCCCATCTCCACGCTCGCCATCGAGGACCTCATCGGCGAGCTGAAGAGCGAGTACACGATCGTCATCGTGACCCACAACATGCAGCAGGCGGCCCGCGTCTCGGACCGGACCGGCTTCTTCAACCTCTCCGGCGTCGGCAAGCCGGGTCACCTGGTGGAGATCGACGACACCTCGACGATCTTCAGCAACCCCTCCCAGAAGTCCACCGAGGACTACATCTCCGGCCGCTTCGGCTGAGCCCGTCCTCCCGCAGCACGAGGCCCCGGCCGCTCCTGGAGCGGCCGGG
>NZ_JBJLSF010000165.1:0-2996 GCF_050871885.1 Kineococcus aridisoli
ACCCCCCACCCGTGCGGGTGGGGGGTCCTGGTGCTCGGGCAGGCCCGTGGACGGGCCGTCGGCGGCTCAGAAGGTGACGATGCTGAGCGCGCCCTTGCCGTAGCGGGCGACCTCGACGGCCAGGTCGAGGCGGCTGCCGGTGCGGGTGGCCCAGTCCACCACGTCCGGGCGCAGGACCTCGCCCGGTGCGTACGCCGCGTGCAGCTTCAGGTGCGCGGCACCCTCCACGTTGAACAGCGACGCCATGATGTTGAGCACCTCGCGGGCGTTGACCACGAGGTTCTCCGGCAGCTGCCGGTCCTCGATCGCGGCCTCGCTGGCCCCCGGGGGCAGCAGGCCGATCGCCGCGCCGGCGTGGGCGGCCAGCGCGAAGTCGAAGACCACGACGGCCTTGGACCTCAGGTGGTCGTCCACGTAGAGGCCGACCACCGAGCCGGGCACCCCGCCGACCGGCACGGGACGGCCCTCGGCCAGTTCCACGTCGCGGTTGAGCAGGTCCGAGAGCAGGTTGCGCAGGGCGAGGTTCGACGGCAGCGGGTTGACCTCGAACCTCACCTCGCCCTGCGCGATCGCGGTCTCGGCGGCGGCCGGGCCCGCGTCGCCGCCCAGGACGGGGGCCAGCGCCGCGGCGAACGCCTCCGGCGTGAAGGGCTTGGCGATGAGGAAGAGGGCACCGGCGGCCGCCGCCTTCTCCCGCATCTCCTCCGAGCCCTCGGAGGTGACGAAGCCGAACGGCACGTCGAGGCCGGAACCGCGGAGGTTCTGCAGCAGCTCGTACCCGGTGGCCTCGGGCATGTTCCAGTCCGAGAGGACGATGTCGGGGTTCTCCGCCTTGACGACGTCGAAGCCCTCCTTGCCGTTCTCGGCCTGGACGACGTCCACCCAGTCGTACCCCGCCTGCCGCAGCGTGCGGATGACGATCTGCCGCATGACGCGGCTGTCGTCGACCACCAGGGCCTTCATGACGGGCTCAGTCCTCCTGACCGGTGTTCTGGGGGGCGGTGTCGCCGGCGCCGGCCAGCCACACCTCGAAGGTCAGCCACTGGCCGCGCCAGTTGGCGTCGAGACGGGCGGCGAGGCGCCCGGAGGCACCGTGCAGCGGCTTGGCGGTCGAGACGACCGGCAGGCCCAGCGGGCCGGCGTCGGGCACGAGCGCCTTGATGTTGCCGCCGACGATGTTGGCGACCTCGCCGAGGGCGTCGTAGACGTCCTCGGCGGGCAGCGCGTCGTCGTCCTCCTGCAGGAGGGCGGCCGCCAGCGGCGCCGCCACGTCCTTCTCCGCGGAGACGGTCACGATGCCCGGGCGGGCGCCCGAGATCGTCACCGACGCGCAGAGGATGTCGCCCTCGATGTCGTGCGGCTCGAACGAGGGCAGCAGGAACTCCACGTGGGCGAAGTAGGACGCCCACATCTGCTCGACGATCTGCGCCAGCGCCTCGTCCTCGACGTAGTCGGGTTCGAGGTCCTCGATCAGTTCCGTCACGCTTGGCTCACCTCCGGCAGCAGGCCCAGCAGGGACAGCTTCTCCTCGAGCGCCTCCACCGTGAACGGCTTGATGAGGTACTCGTGAGCACCGGCGGCGAGCGCGCGGACGATCTGCCCGTGCTCGGCCTCGGTGGTGACCATCATCAGCGTCAGCGCGCGGTACTCGCGGTTGGCGCGGACCTGCGTCACGAACGTGAGCCCGTCCATGACCGGCATGTTCCAGTCGACCGTGGCGAGGTCGGGCAGCGGGCCCTCCCCGAGGACCTTCAGCGCCTCCGCGCCGTCGGCCGCCTCGACCGTCTCGTACCCGAGCTTGCGCAACGCTCCCGCGATGATCTTCCGCATGGCGCGGGAGTCATCCACGACCAGAGCCCTCATGCCTGACCTCCGTTCTTGGGACGGTGGACCGAGACCCGTCCGATGAGTTCCCGGTCCCAGTTGTCATCGACGCCCAGCGTCGTCTCTGCACCCCCGAGGAACATGTATCCCCCGGGCTTGATGACCTTGCGGACCCGGGACAGGATGTCCCGCTTGGTCTCCAGGTCGAAGTAGATGAGCACGTTCCGCAGGAACACCACGTCGAACTGCCCGAGGGCCGCGTACGAGCTCGTGAGGTTCAGCTGCTGGAAGCGCACCATCCGCTTCAGGTCGTCGTTCACCTGCCACTGCGTGCCGACCCGGGTGAAGTGCCGGACCAGCAGCGGGGCGGGCAGGCCGCGGTTCATCTCCAGCTGCGAGTAGCGGCCGGCCTTGGCCTTCTCCACCACCTCGCTGGAGATGTCGGTGCCGATGATCTCGGCACGCCACCCCTCGCTCACCACGCCGTCCTTGAGCCCCATCGCCAGGCTGTAGGCCTCCTGGCCGGTGGAGCTGGCCGCCGACCAGATGCGCAGCGACCGGGTGGTCGCGCGCGCCTGCTTGAGGGCCGGGACGACGGCCGTCGAGAACGCCTGGAACGGCGCGCCGTCGCGGAACCACGACGTCTCGTTGGTCGTGAGCGCTTCGACGATCGCGGTGGTCGCGCGGCGGTCGGGGCGCAACCGGATGCCGTCGACGTACGCGGAGACGTCCGCCGCGCCCGCGGCGCGTGCCAGGGGCACGAGCCGGGACTCGACGAGGTACTCCTTGCCGGGTTCGAGGACGATCGCGCTCTCCTTGCGCACCAGAGTGCGCACCCAGTCGAAGGCTGCGGTCGTGAGTGCCATGTCACCACCTGCCTGTGGAGGGACGGGCCGCGGGAGCGGCGGTACGGGACGCCGGCGGCCGCGCCGGCGCGTGGGGGGTCGTGCTGGTCGAGCGGGTGGTGCTGGTGCCGCCGCTGGTCCGCGGCACGCCGGCGGGGGCGCCGGGGGTGGTGCGCGGGGTGACCGCCGGCAGCGGGTTGCGGGCCGGGGGGGGGGGGGGGGGGGGGGGGGGGGGGGGGGGGGGGGGGGGGGGCGCGTGGGGGGCGGGGGCGGGGGGGGGCGGCCGGGAGCGCCGGCCGCGCCACACCCAGCGCGCGACAGCGCAGC
>NZ_JBJLSF010000166.1:0-2920 GCF_050871885.1 Kineococcus aridisoli
CCCCCCACCCGCACGGGTGGGGGGTCCTGGTGCTCCCCGGGCTCAGGGCAGCACGATCGCCGTCGTCTCGCCCGGCCCGTTGCCCCACGGGGGCGTCGGGCTGGGCCGGCCCAGCAGGTACCCCTGCCCGTGCTCCACCCCCAGGTCGCGCAGGACCGCCAACTCGCTGCCGCGCTCGACCCCCTCGGCCACCACCGTGGAGCCCAGCTCGGAGGCGAAGCCCACGAGGGCGCGGGCGACGGCGCGCCGGGCCGGGTCGGTGTCGATGCCCCGCACGAACGCGATGTCCAGCTTCACGATGTCCGGCACCAGGTGCAGGACGTGCTGCAGGCTGGCGAAACCGGCCCCGGCGTCGTCGACGGCCACCCGGACGCCCCGCTCGCGCAGCGCGTCGGTGCACGCGGTGAGCGCGTCGTAGTCGCTCACCGGGTCGTGCTCGGTGATCTCCACCACGAGCCGGTCGGGGGCCGCGGACAGCAGCAGCTCGTGGGTGCCCTCGTCCAGCAGCGCCTCCGCCGAGGCGTTGACCGCCAGGTACGTCCCGGCGGGCATGCCGCGCAGCAGCGGCAGCGCGGACGCGATGGCAGCCTGCTCCAGCTGCACCCCGATGCCGGAGGACCGGGCGTCGGTGAACACCTGCTCGGGGCGCTGCGCCGCCCCCTCGGCGCTGGTGAAGCGCGAGAGCGCCTCCGCCCCGACGACGGCCCCGCTGCGCAGGTCGACGACGGGCTGCGCGACGGTGCTGCGGCCCGTCCCGGCGAGCAGGGCGTCCAGGGAGGCCATCCGGTCGTCGCGCTCGGCGCGGCGGCGCTCGCGGTGGTGCAGCACCCCCGCCACCAGGGCGGCGACCACGTGCAGCGCCTCCAGCTGGCGCGGTTCCAGCGGCTGCGGCGGGCCGTCGGCGGCGGTGTCGGCGATGCCGAGCAGCCGGCCGCCGGGTTCGCCCTCGGGGCTGACGACGTCGACGGCCAGCGGGCAGGTGGCGAAGTCGGTGGCGGCCAGCAGCCGCACGGTCGCCGGCTGGTCCAGCGTGCTGGCCGTCTGCTCCAGGTGGTGCGCCGCGCCGGGGACCGCGCGCGTCAGGGCGGCCACCGGCGTCCCGAAGATGTCGCGCGCCAGGACCAGGAGCTGGGCGACGGCGTCGGCGTCCTCGTCGTGCACCCCTCGACCTCCCGCTGCCCGCTCGTGGACCTGTCGGGCAGCGCGGCCGCGCACGGGCGCACCGCACCGCACGAGGCGGGCGGGTGCGTCGGCGTCGTGTCGCTGCTGACGCGCTGACCATCCCAGAACACTGAGCGTCAGGCAATCACGGTCCCCGGCGCGTCACCACCGCTGGCCGGGGCTCCGCGCCTACCGCGGGCGGCCGGTGGGGCCGTGCCGGCGCATCCGCCACACCGCGCCCATGGCCTCGCGGATGATCTCCCGGGACATCTTCGAGGTCCCGTGCGTGCGCTCGGTGAAGAGGATGGGCACCTCCCGCACCCGCGCCCCGCGCTCCAGCGCCGCCAGCGTCGTCTGGATCTGGAAGGCGTAGCCGGCCGCCGTCAGCTGCGTCAGGTCCAGCGAGCGCAGCAGGTCGGCCCGCCACGCCTTGAACCCGCCCGTGAGGTCGGCCACCGGCGCGCGCAGCAGCACGCGCGCGTAGACGTTCGCGCCGCGCGAGAGCGCCTTGCGGTACCAGGGCCAGGCGTCGTCGAGGGCGCCGCCGGGCACGTAGCGGGCACCCAGGACGAGGTCGGCGCCCGCGGCGATCTCGGCGAGCATCCGCGGCAGCGCCTCGACGGGGTGCGAGCCGTCGGCGTCCATCTGCACGACCACGTCGTGGTCGCCGGTGGCCAGCACGTGCGCGAAGCCCGCCCGGTAGGCCGCGCCCAGCCCGTCCTTGGTGGTGCGCGTCAGCAGCCGCACCCGCCCGGCCGGGTGCCCGGCGGCCACCCGCTGCACGACGGCGCCCGTGCCGTCGGGGGAGGAGTCGTCCACGACGAGGACGTCCGGGGCCGCGGGGCAGGAGAGCACCCGCTCCAGCATCCCGGCGATGTTGTCGGCCTCGTCGTACGTGGGCAGGACGACGACGCAGCGGAGGGCTTCGGCCAACGGGAACTCGCTCGGGACGGGACGGGCGGCGGACGCCCGACGCTACCCCACCGCCGCCCGGCGCCCGCGGCGCGCTCCGCCCGTGCAGCTCCGTCCGTAGACTGGCCCGGCGTGGCGCCGCGGCGCGCCGCGCGGAGGGCTGGCCGAGTGGTTGAAGGCGGCGGTCTTGAAAACCGCTAGGGAGGTACCCACTCCTTCCTCATGGGTTCGAATCCCATGCCCTCCGCCCCGGGCCGGCGCCCCGCGCACCGGCCCCCGGGCGGCCCGTCCACCGGTCGGCCCATCAAGGCGGGCGGCGCCGCCGCCGAGCACTCCGAGGACAGCGACCACCCGCACGGGGAGGCCGCGCGCACGCCCCGAGGAGGCCGACGTGGACCACCACACCCGCCGCAGCACCGTCCACCCCGTCGCCCGGCAGGCCACCGCCCCGCCCGCCAGCGCCGCCGAGATCAGCGCGCTGGCCTCCCTGCTGCTGCGCCGGCCCGAGCTGCGCCACCTCGACGACGACAAGCTCCTGATGCGCCTGGCGCGCACCACCGCCGTCGGCCACCTGCTGCGCTCGCGCGCCGCCGTCGCCATGCCCGACGCCGAGCGCCTGCTCGACCTCATGCTCGTCGACGGGCGGGCCGTCGTGCTCGACGTCACCGACCCCGAGCCCCGCGAGGGGGTCCTGGCGGTGCGCCGCCCCGTCGCGGCCCGCGACCTGCCCCGCGCGCGGGACATGGCCCGCTCCCTGGCCCCCCTCCTCGGCGGGCGCTGACGGGGCTCGCCGGCGACGCCCGCCCCGCGCCGGCCGCGACCCCGGCGCCGGGCCCGCGCCCCCCGA
>NZ_JBJLSF010000167.1:0-2863 GCF_050871885.1 Kineococcus aridisoli
TGGTAGATCGCCACCACCGAGCCCAGGCTCGCGCCGAGCGAGAGCAGGAAGCCGACGGTCGCCATGAGCGGCACCGCGATGGAGCGGAAGAGCATCACCAGCAGCGCCAGCGCCAGCACGACGATGACCGCGATGTAGACCGGCAGCGCGTCCGCCAGCGCCTGGTTGACGTCGATGCTCAGCGCCGTCTGCCCCGTGACGAGCACGTCCGCGCCAGGGGTGTCCGCGGTCCGCGCCCGGATCTCGTGCACGAGGTCCGTGGTGGCCTCGTCGGTGGGGCCGCTGCCGGGCACGACGGTGATCAGCTGGGCGGTGCCGTCGGCGGAGGGCACGGCCGGGGCGGTGGCGACGACGTCGTCCAGCCCCTGCACGTCCGCGGCGACGGAGGCCGCGGCGGCCGCGACGGCGCTCGCGTCGGTGCCCTCCACGACGACGAGCAGCGTGGCCTGCGACCCCTCGCCGAAGCCCTGCACGAGCAGGTCGTAGGCCTGCCGCGCCGAAGTGGCCGGGTCGCCGTTCTCCGCCGAGGGCAGCGCGGTGCGCATCGAGGCGACGGGCAGCGCCACCGCGCCGACGACGAGCACGGCGCCCAGCAGCGCCAGCACCGGGTGGCGGGTGACGCCGCGCGCCCAGCGCGCCAGCAGCCCGCGCCGCTGCGCGCCCCCGTCGGACGCGCTCGCGGGCACGACCCCGGTCGCGGCGCGCAGGCCCGCGGCGTCCAGGTGGCGCTCGCGGCGGGGCAGCACCCGGCGCCCCATGACGGCCAGCAGCGCGGGCACCGCGGTGAGCGCCACGAGCACGGCGACGGCGACCGTCGCGGCGGCCGCGACACCCATCTGGGTGAGGAAGGAGATGTCCACCACGGCCAGCCCGAGCAGGGCGATGACCACCGTGGCACCGGCGAAGACGACGGCGGTGCCGGCGGTGCCGGTCGCCTTGGCGACGGCCTGCTGCACGTCGGCGCCGGCGCGCAGCTCGGTGCGGGTGCGGGCGAAGACGAACAGGGCGTAGTCGATGCCGACCGCCAGGCCGAGCATCGAGGCCAGCGCCGGGGTCGTCGAGGACAGGGAGACGACCTTGCCGAGCGCGGTGATGCCGACGACGCCGACGCCCACGCCGACGAGCGCGGTGAGCAGGTTGGCGCCCGCGGCCACCAGCGAGCCGTAGGTCAGGACCAGCACGACGAAGGCGACGGCCACGCCGATGGCCTCGCTGGCGTGGCCGCCGCTGCCGGTGGTGGCCAGGTCGGAGGTGACCTCCACGCGCACGGCGCCGTCGGCGCCCTGCACGTCGTGGTCGGTGGCGGCGGTGAAGGCCCGCGCCGTCGCCTCCGCCACGTCGCCGGCGCCGGTGGTGAAGGCGACGGTGGCGGCGGCGATGCTCTGGTCGGCCGAGACCCGCGCGGTCTGCGCGGCCAGCGGGTCGCTGACGGCCGCGACGCCCTCGATGCCGCGCAGCTGCGCGAGCAGCTCCTGGACGGCGGCGGCGTTGGCGCCGGTGAGCGTCTGCCCCGCCGGGGCCTGGAGCACGACGGTGGCGGTGGCGGCGGAGGCGCCGGCGGCGAACTCGCGCTCGAGGACCTCCAGGCCCTCGCTGGCCTGGGTGCCGGGGATGGAGAAGCTGGTCTGCGGTGCCGCCTGCTGCGGCAGCCCGACCGCGAGGGCGGCCAGGGCGGTGAGCAGCAGGGCCCAGACGGCCAGCACCAGCCGGCGGTGGCGGGCGCTGGCGTCGCCCAGGCGGTGCAGCAGGGTGGCCATGGCGGGAGGCTCCTTCAGCGGTGGTCGGCACGCGCCGCCACCGGCCGGGAGGCGCCGCTCGCAGTGCATCGGCGCGACGCCCTCCCGGCTGAAGCCCCGGGAGCTAGCCGATCGGCTAGCGGCCGAGCTCCACGTCGACCTCGCTGCTCCCGCCGTCGACGACCTCGACCGCCGTGGCCGTCGGGGCGTAGCCGGAGGCGGTGAGGACGTAGCGGCCGCGGCCGAGGTCGTCGAAGCAGAAGCCGCCGTCCTCGCCGGTGGTGACGCTGTCGACGACCGCGCCGGAGTCGTCGACGAGCGTCACCGACGCCTCCCGCACGGCGCCGCCGTCGGTGGCGGCGACGACCGTGCCGACCAGGCGACCGCCGCCGGCCAGGCGCAGGTCGGCGTCGAGGGTGATCGAGTGCGCCAGCTCCACGGTGCGCGCCAGCGGGCGGTGCTCGGTGCTGAGCGCGCTGAGGACGTAGGAGCCGCTGACCAGGTCGGTGAACCGGTACCCGCCGTCGGCGCCGGAGCGGGTGGTGGCGACGACGCTGCCCTGGACGTCGAGCAGCGTGACGACGGCACCGGGTACCGGGTGCTCCTCGCGGCCGTCGCCGGTCAGCACCCGGCCGGTGACGGCCGCGGTGCCGGCGAGCCGGACGTCGTGGCGCACGGGCGCGTCGGCGACCGCGACGAGCTGGGCCGCGGGCCGCGTCTCGCGGGAGGCGGTGATGAGCAGGAAGGTGCCTCCGGAGGGCGGGGAGAGCCGGTAGCGGCCCTCGGCGTCGGAGGAGGTGCGGGCCAGCTGCCGGCCCGCCGGGTCGGTGAGCGTCAGCGCCGCCCCGGGCAGCGGGTGGCCGGCGACGTCGCGCACGACCCCCTCGATGCCGGGACCGGCCGCGGAGCCCGGCCGCTGCGCCGGCACCGCGGGGGCGGTCTGCGCGGGGGCCGCAGCGGGGGCGGGCTGCGCGGAGGGCCCGTCGGCGGTCAGGAGCCGCTCCAGGCTGCGGCCCTCGGCGTCGACGTTGGGCACGATGCGCTGCATCCAGCGCGGCATCCACCACGCCTTCTCGCCCAGCAGGGTCAGCGCCGCCGGCATGATGACCATCCGGACGACGAGGGCG
>NZ_JBJLSF010000168.1:0-2465 GCF_050871885.1 Kineococcus aridisoli
CAGCCCCGGGCGGACCGCGGGCCCCCCTCCCGCGCCCACCCCCCCCCCCCCCCCCCCCCCCCCCCCCCCCCCCCCCCCCCCCCCCCCCCCCCCCCCCCCGCGACGGGTTCGACGCGCTCGTCGGAGCGGGCCGCCCGCCCCAGCGAGCGCCACTGCTCGACCTCCGCGCGGCAGCGCGCGCAGCCGGCCAGGTGGGCGCGCTCGGCGTCCTCCAGCGGGTCGCCGAGGGCGACGTCGACGGCGCGGTCCTCGGACAGGTGGTCCGCGACCGCGTCCTGCTCAGGAACCGGCACTGTCGTCCTCCAGCCGTGCCCGCAGCCGGCGCAGCGACCGCCGCAGGTGGCTCTTCACCGTACCCAGGGGCAGGTCCGTGCGGGCGGCGATCTCGGTGTGGGTGAGCTCCTCGAAGAAGGCCAGCCGCACGAGGGTGCGCTGCGGCTCGTCGAGGTGCTCGACCTCGTCGAGCAGGACGATGCGCTCGGCGGCGCCCTCGTGCGGGTCGTGGACCCCGCCGCCGGGCCCGTCGCCGAGGGCGCCGGTGAACCCGTCCGGGTCGGTGGGCACCTCGGTGCGGGCGCGGGCGGCGAGCACGTCGGCGGTGCGGTGGCGGGTGATGCCCACCAGCCACGCGGGCAGCGAGGCGCGCTCGGGGTCGAAGCGCTCCCGCGAGCGCCAGGCGGCCACGAAGACGGCCTGCACGACGTCCTGGGCGTCCTCGGCCGGCAGCTTGCGCCGGGCCAGGCCGTGCACCATCGGCGCCCACCGGGCGAACGCCTCCGCGAGCGCCCGCTCGTCCCCGGCCGCCAGCGCGGCGCCCAGCTGCGCGTCGTCGGCGCCGCCGAGACCGCTGGGCGGCACGCCGTCGGCCATCGCCGCGCCGGGGGCCGCGCCGGGGGCCGCGCCGGGGGCGTCGTCGTCGGCGGCCGGTGCGCCCAGCAGGCGCGGCCGGCCGACGTCGGCGCGACGGCTCACGCAGGACACGGTGGGGCAGGCGGGCCCGCCGCGCACGCCGAACCCCTCAGCGGGGCGCGGCGCGCACCACGACGTTGTCGGCGTAGCTGCGCGTGCGCGGATCGAAGTCCCCGCCGCAGGTGACGAGGACGAGACCGGGCGGGCCGCTGCGGGAGAACAGCTCCGCGGGCAGCTCGGCCTTGGGGTGGGAGCGCCGCTCCACGACCGCGTAGGCCCGGGTGGTCCCGTCGTCGAGGACGACCTCGACGAGGGCGCCCGGCGCGGTGCGGGCCAGCGGGAACAGCGCCCCGGGGCCCTCGGCGCGGGTGTCGACGTGGCCGACGAGGACGGTGCTGCCGACCTCGCCCGGGAGTGCGCTCCAGCGGTACCAGCCCACCCGGTCCCCGTCGGCGGGCACCTCGACGGCCCCGGCGGCGTCGACGCCCACGGGGTCCACCGGGGCGTCGATGCCGAGCTCGGGCAGCCGGACCCGCACGGGCACCGGTGCCGCGGGCGGCGGCACCGGTGCGGCGTCGCGGCGCCCGACGGCGGGCGCGTCCGCCGCCGGGACCGCGGCCGGGTCCGCGGCCGGTGGGGGACCGGTGCCCGCCGAGGTGGCGACGGCGGGCACCGGCGTCGGGGAGGTGGTGAACCCCTCGTCCGGCCGCGACTGCCACCACCCGCCCAGCAGCGCGGCACCGGACAGGGCGAGGGCCAGGGGCGCTGCGGCGGGGGGCGTGCGCCTCACGCCGCCGCGCGCGAGCGGCGCGCGGACAGGGTGAGCGCGAGGGCGCCGCCGACGGCGAGGGCGCCGGCACCCGCGGTCCACGCCGGCCAGCCGCCCTCGGCCAGGCCCGCCTCGCCGGCGGGCACCCCGCCGGGCGCGGACCCGCCGCCGCGCACGACCTGGGTGGCGAGCGCGAGGTTCGCCGCCTGCGCCGAGCCCCAGGCGTAGACGATCGTCTCGGCGCCCTCCTCCAGGGACACCTCGGCCGGGCCGAGCGCGACCTGGTCGGTGCCCGCCAGCACCACGTCGGCGCTCACCGTCCCCGCGGGCACGGTGGCGCTGGCCTCGCCGGGGTTGCTCAGTCCGGTGAGCACCGGCTGCCCGCCCGCGCGCACGTCGACGGCCGGGGCGGCGGCGACGTGGCGGACGGTCAGCTCGGCCTGCCCGGCGGCGAGGTCGGCGGGGGTGTTGACGAACGGCGTCAGCGTCGGCGCGCCGGCGGCGTCCAGGTGCGCGACGACGGTGACGTCGGCGCCCACGGGCACCTGCACGTCGTCGGCGCGGATCGCCGGCTGGGTGGTCGCCGGGTCGGCGCCCGCCGGGTAGACGGCGAGGTCGTAGCTGCCGGCGGGCAGCTGCTGGGGGTCGGTGAGGGTGCCGGGGGCGAAGTCGGGGACGAGCTCGCTGCCGTTGGCGTACACGTCGACGGCAAGGTCGGGCACGCCGTGCAGGACCGAGACGGTGGCGCTGCCGGTGGCCGCCGAGGCGGTGCCGGCGGCGGCCACCG
>NZ_JBJLSF010000169.1:0-2052 GCF_050871885.1 Kineococcus aridisoli
CGGTGCGCGCCCCGTCCGCGTCCGGTGACCGTGCGGCACCACGGCGGGCGGTGCGCGGTTACCATGGTCGTGTTCATGGTTGCCCGGTCGCCAGTCCCGATCGGCTGCCGACTGCCGCGACGCGGCCGCACGTCCCGATCGACGACTCCCCCGCCGGGTGGCTGCGCCCCCGTCGCGCACCGGGGAGACCGCGCGGGACGGCGACGCCGCCGCCGCCCCTGCACGGGAGACGCATGACCGACTCGAGCACCACCGTCACCACGACCACCGAGACCGCCGCCGCCGCCGACGCCGCCGTCGACACCGCCGCCGAGGCCCCCGCCGCGCCGCGGGTGGGCACCTTCGCCGAGCACGGCGTCGAGCCGCGCATCGCCGAGGCCCTCGCGGGCGCCGGCATCACGCACCCGTTCCCCATCCAGGCGATGACCCTGCCGGTGGCGCTCAGCGGCCACGACATCATCGGCCAGGCCAAGACGGGCACCGGCAAGACGCTGGGGTTCGGCGTGCCGCTGCTGCAGCGCACCGCGGTGCCGGGCGAGAGCGCCTACGACGCGCTGCCCGCGCCGGGCAAGCCGCAGGCGCTGGTGGTCGTCCCGACCCGCGAGCTGGCCGTCCAGGTCGCCCAGGACCTCACCACCGCCAGCCGGATCCGCAAGGCGCGCATCCTCACCGTCTACGGCGGCCGCGCCTACGAGCCGCAGATCGACGCGCTCACCAAGGGCGTCGACGTCGTCGTGGGCACCCCCGGGCGCCTGCTCGACCTCGCCCAGCAGCGGCACCTGGACCTCAGCCACGTCAAGTGCGTGGTCCTCGACGAGGCCGACGAGATGCTGGACCTGGGCTTCCTGCCCGACGTCGAGCGGCTCATGGCGCAGACCGCCCCGGGCCGGCAGACGATGCTCTTCTCGGCCACGATGCCCGGCGCCGTCGTGGCGCTGGCCCGCTCGTACATGCGCCAGCCGACGCACATCCGCGCGATCGACCCCTCCGACGACGGCGCCACCGTCGCGGCGATCACGCAGTTCGCCTACCGCACCCACGCCATGGACAAGGTCGAGGTGCTCGCCCGGCTGCTGCAGGCGGAGGGCCGCGGCCTGACGATCGTCTTCAGCCGCACCAAGCGCACCGCCGCCTCGGTGGCCGAGCAGCTCACCGAGCGCGGCTTCGCGGCGGCCTCGATCCACGGCGACCTCGGCCAGGGGGCGCGCGAGCAGGCGCTGCGCGCCTTCCGCACCGGCAAGGTGGACGTGCTCGTCGCCACCGACGTCGCCGCCCGCGGCATCGACGTCGAGGACGTCACGCACGTCGTGAACTACCAGTGCCCCGAGGACGAGAAGACCTACCTGCACCGCATCGGCCGCACCGGCCGCGCCGGCAACACCGGTGTCGCGGTGACCTTCGTGGACTGGGACGAGCTGCCGCGCTGGTCGCTCATCGACAAGGCCCTCGGCCTCGGCTTCGGCGAGCCGGAGGAGACGTACTCGACGTCGCCGAAGCTGTTCGAGGACCTGGGCATCCCCGCCGGCACCACCGGCCGGCTGCCGCGCGCGCACCGCACCCGCGCCGGGCTGCAGGCCGAGGAGGTCGAGGACCTTGGCGAGGTGGGCGCCGCCAAGGGCCGCCGCCCGCGCCGCACCGGGCAGGGCTCCGGGGGTGCCGCGGCGTCCGCGTCCGGCGAGGCCGGGACCGCTCCCGAGACGACCTCCGGGACGCTGCCCGAGGGTGACGGCGAGTCCGTCCCGCGCGCCCGCCGTTCCCGCCAGCGCCGCCGCACCCGCGGTGGCGTCGAGGTGGGCGCGGGTGGCGAGGGCTCCGCGGAGACCGCCGGCACGAGCGCCGGGGCCGCTGAGCAGCCGGCCGCCGAGGCCGCCGGGGCGACCGCCGGCACCACCACCGAGGTGGACGGGGCGGAGGCGTCCGGCGAGGCGACGACGCGGCCCCGCCGCCGGCGCACCCGCACCCGCAGCACGGCCGCCGCGGCCGAGGAGAGCACGGACTGACGAGCGGGCCGAGCGGTCCAGGGGGCGCCGCCCGGGAGCACTCCCGGGCGGC
>NZ_JBJLSF010000170.1:0-1997 GCF_050871885.1 Kineococcus aridisoli
CCGCACCCGGGGGTGCGGCCGGCCTCTGCTGGTGCGGTGAGCGCTCGGCTCAGGCGGTGGCCTCGACGACGTCGATGGTCACCGTGGCCGACACCTCGGGGTGCAGGCGGACGAGGGCCTTGTGCGTGCCGACGGTCTTGATCGGCTGCAGGATCTCGACCTTGCGCTTGTCGACCGCGGGGCCGCCGGCGGCGGTCACGGCCTGCGCGACGTCGGCCGGGGTGATGGCCCCGAAGAGGCGGCCGCCCTGGCCGGCGCGGGCGGCGAAGGCCACCGTGCGCGACTCCAGCGACTGCTTGACGGCCTTGGCGTCGTCGAGCGAGGCGATCTCGCGGCTCTTGCGGGCCTTGCGGATCGTCTCGACCTGCTTCTCGCCGCCCTTGGACCACGGGGTGGCCAGGTTGCGCGGGAGCAGGAAGTTGCGGCCGTAGCCGTCCTTGACCTCGACGACGTCGCCGGGGGCTCCGAGGCCGGTGACCTCGTGGGTGAGGATGAGCTTCATCTCGTGTCCCCTCCTCAGCGGGCGGAGCTGCTGTAGGGCAGCAGCGCCATCTCGCGGGCGTTCTTGATCGCCTTGGCGATCTGCCGCTGCTCCTGGACGGACACGCCCGTCACCCGACGCGCGCGGATCTTGCCGCGGTCGGAGATGAACTTGCGCAGCAGCGCGGTGTCCTTGTAGTCGACCGCCTCGATCTTGGCGGCCTTCAGCGGGTTCTGCTTCTTCTTGGGCTTGCGCACGGGCACCTTGGCCATCGTGGTGCTCCCCTCTCGTGAGAGCCCAGGGGTTCGAGCCCTGGGATGGGTCAGTGGTGGACGACCGTCAGAACGGCGGGTCGTCGTTGGACGAACCGCCCCAGCCGCCGCTGGAGCCGCCGCCCGAGGGGCCGGTGGCCCACGGGTCGTCCTGCTGCTGTCCGCCGGCGCCGGGACCACCGGAGCCGGAGCCGCCGGAGGCGCCCCAGCCGCCGGAGCCGCTCCCGCCGGAGTTGCCGCCGCCGCCGAAGCCGCCGCCGCCACCGCCACCGCCACCGCCACCGCGCGAGGTCTTGTTGACCTTGGCGGTCGCGTAGCGCAGCGACGGGCCGACCTCGTCGACCTGCATCTCGATGACGGTGCGCTTCTCGCCTTCCTTCGTGTCGAAGGTCCGCGACTGCAGGCGCCCGGTCACCACGACCCGCGTGCCGCGCGTGAGGGACTCGGCGACGTTCTCCGCCGCCTCGCGCCAGATCGCGCAGCGCATGAACAGCGTCTCGCCGTCCTTCCACTCGTTCGACTGGCGGTCGAACGTGCGGGGCGTCGAGGCGACCGTGAAGTTGGCCACCGCGGCACCGGAGGGGGTGAAGCGCAGCTCGGGGTCGTTGGTGAGGTTCCCGATCAGCGTGATGACGGTCTCGCCCGCCATCAGG
This sequence comes from Kineococcus aridisoli, assembly GCF_050871885.1. Taxonomy (NCBI): domain Bacteria; kingdom Bacillati; phylum Actinomycetota; class Actinomycetes; order Kineosporiales; family Kineosporiaceae; genus Kineococcus; species Kineococcus aridisoli. The sequence continues at coordinate 1,407 of NZ_JBJLSF010000170.1, forward strand.
CGGCCTCGGCGCGGAGCAGCTTCGTCCGCAGCACCGCCTCGTTGAGGTTCAGCTGGCGGTCCAGCTCCTGGGCCACGGCCGGCTCGGTGTTGAGCTCGACGACCGCGTAGATGCCCTCGGACTTCTTCTTGATGTCGTAGGCGAGCCGGCGGCGGCCCCAGATGTCGACCTTGCCGACCTCGCCACCACCCTGGCGGACCACGTTGAGGAAGCGGTCGAGCGACGGTCCGACCGTGCGCTCCTCCAGCTCCGCGTCGAGGATCACCATGAGCTCGTACTGACGCGCGCTCATTCCCCACCTCCTTCGGTCTCGAGCGGCCACGGTCTCTCCGTGGCAGGAGGGTCTCGGTGCGTCGTCCGGGCCCGACCGCGGAAGCGGTGCGGGCACGGGACCACACGAGTCTACCGGCCCTCGGCGGCCCACCCTGCCGCCCGCGGCGGGCACCGCCGCCGCCGTCCACAGCCACCCCCCGCCGCCCCCGCCGGGAGCGCCCCTGTGGACACCCGGACGGGGGGGGGGGGGGGGGGGGGGGGGGGGGGGGGGGGGTGGGGGGGGGGGGGGGGGGGGGGGGGGGGGGGGGGGGGGGGGGG
>NZ_JBJLSF010000171.1:0-1968 GCF_050871885.1 Kineococcus aridisoli
CCCCGGCGCGCACCGCGCCGGGGCCGGTCGTGCGCCGGGCCGCGGACACGCCCGGGAGGCGCTGGCGCGCAGGCGTTGCGGGACCCGGTCCCGCTGGATTGGGACGGACGGGCCCGCGTCCGCGATGATCGGTGCGACGAGAGGCGACGACGCACTGGTCAGGAACCCGCACACCACCGCTGCAAGGGAAGTACGCCCGTGCCCATCGCCATCCTCGCCCTCGCCGTGGGCGCCTTCGGGATCGGCACCACCGAGTTCGTGGCCATGGGGCTGCTGCCCCAGATGGCCGGCACCTTCGACGTCTCCATCGCCGAGGCCGGCAGGCTGATCTCCGCCTACGCCGTCGGCGTCGTCGTCGGGGCCCCCACCCTCACCGCGCTCACGCACCCGATCTCGCGCAAGAAGGTCCTCGTGGGGCTGATGGGGCTGTTCGTCCTCGGCCACGCCGCGACCGCGCTGGCGCCGAGCTTCGGCGCGCTCGTCGGCGCCCGGTTCCTCTCCGGCCTCGGGCACGGGGCGTTCTTCGGCGCCTGCGCCGTCGTCGCCCGCAAGATCGCCCCGCCCGGCAAGCAGGGGCAGGCGCTCGCGCTGGTCTTCACCGGGCTCACCGTCGCCAACGTCGTCGGGGTCCCGCTGGGCACCTGGACCGGCCAGCAGCTCGGCTGGCGGGCGACGTTCGCCCTCGTCGGCGTCATCGGCGTGGCCACGATCGCCGCGATCCTCGCGCTCGTCCCCGACGTGGAGACCCGCACCGGCCCGCTGCGCTCGGAGTTCGCCGCGTTCCGGCGCCGGCAGGTGTGGTGGACGCTGGCCATCACGACGGTCGGCTTCGCCAGCATGTTCACCGTCCTCAGCTACGTCTCGCCGCTGCTGACCGACGTCGCCGGGTTCTCCGAGGGCTCCGTCAGCTGGGTCCTCGTGCTGTTCGGCGTGGGTGCGACGCTCGGCAACGTGCTCGGCGGCCGGCTGGCCGACTGGCGCCCGTACCGCACGCTCGCGGTCGGGTTCGTCGCGCAGATGCTCGTCTTCGCCGTGCTGTTCCTGTTCGCCGGCAACCGCGTCGTGGCGGCGGTCGGCGTCTTCCTGTTCGCCTTCACGGCCTTCGTCATGAGCGCGCCCATCCAGACCCGGGGCATCCTCGCCGCGGGCGGCGGGGCCGGGATGGCCTCGGCGGCGATGCAGGCCGCGTTCAACACCGGCAACGCCATGGGCGCCTTCCTCGGCGGGGCGGCCATCGACGCCGGCTTCGGGGTCTCCTCGACGGCCCTGGTGGCGCTCGTGCTGGCCCTGCTGGGCCTGCTGATCCTCGGCGAGGCGACCCGCGTGGACAAGAACGGCCGGGCGCCGATCGACCCCGCGCTGGCACCGCTCCCGGCGCAGCGCCGCCGCGGGGTCCGTGGCAGCGTGGAGGCGTGACGCAGCTCGACCCGCAGCCCCCCGCCCCCCTGCCCGCCCAGCCGCGCGCCCGGATCACCGTGGCCGCCCGCAGGCCCGGCGACGCCGACCTCGACGCCCTCGTGGCGGCGGCGGTCGCCGAGCTGAACCGCCGCTACCGCGCTCCGGGTGAGCCGGACGACGAGTACCCCCTGGCCGCCGACGCCGCCTGCCTGGTCGCCCTCGTCGACGGCGAGCCGGCGGGGTGCATCGCGCGCGAGGGCGTCGACGAGCCCGGCTGGGAGGACACCGTGGAGATGAAGCGCGTCTTCGTCCACGAGCGCTTCCGCGGCCGGGGCGTGGCCCGCGCCCTCGTCGCCGCCTACGAGGAGGCCGCCCGCGCCGCCGGCGCGCGGCGCGTGCGGCTGGAGACGGGCACCAAGCAGCCGGAGGCGATGGCCCTCTACGAGGCGCTGGGCTACGAGCGCAGCGCCGTGCCCTTCGGCCCGTGGGCCGACAGCCCGCTCTCCGTCTGCTACACCAAGCGCCTCTGACCCCACCCCGCCCGTGGGCAGCGCGGTGATCTTCCACGGT
>NZ_JBJLSF010000172.1:0-1942 GCF_050871885.1 Kineococcus aridisoli
CGTGCGGGCGGGCCGCGGCGCCCGCACGCGCTCACGAGCAGGACGGCCAGCAGCCCGGTCCGAGCGAGGCGGGAGGAGGTCACGGCGGTTCGACGCAGCCGGTCCACCGCCCGTTCCGCCGACGGGAGCGACGTGGGCGGCGCCGGCTCCCCGCCCGTCCCGACCCTCGCCTCACGGGGCGGGCGCGGCGCCCGCCGGGTCCCGCAACGAGCCGTAGTCGTCGGCGCGCAGCGGTTCGGCGGTGCGCTGCCCACCCGGCAGCGGGACCTCCAGCACCTGCCCGTCGCGCACCAGCTGCACCGCCTGGACGCCGGGGGTGCTGGTGGCCGTCAGCACCACCTGCGCGATCGCCAGCGGCAGCCGGTCGGCGGCGAGGTTGTCCCCCAGGCCGCCGACCGTGATGTGCGCGACCCCCTCGTGCAGCCCGTCCACGCCCAGCGCGACGCCCGGTCCCAGCGCGCTGGCCAGGCCGCGGGCGCGTTCGCCCTCGTCGGGACCGGCGCTCAACCGCTGCAGCAGCGCGCTCAGCACCGCCGCCTCGCCGGAGCCCACCGCGCCGGGGTCCGCGGGCACGGGCTCCGGGACGAGCACGGGCAACGGCACGAGCAGCTGCTCGGTGGTGAGGAAGTACGCCTGCGGGCCGGAACCGGTGCTGGCCGCCGCCCCTCCGTCGGCGGTGGGAGGCTGCTTCGGGTCCAGCAGGCCGTGGGGCACCTCGCCGGAGGTGATCGTCCGCGGCTGCCCGTCGGTGGGGGTGCCGCACGCGCCGGCGGCGCTGAGCGCACCGGCTGCCAGAGCTGCCGCCGCCAGCACCCGCACCGCCCGCGCCCTCACCGCTCCTCCCGTGCACGCGGTGGGACGCTCAGCGCGCTCCCGTTCACGCCGTCGGCGGCGCCCTCCGCAGTGCCGCCCGCGACGGCGCCGGCAGCGCCGGAACCGCCGGAACCGCCGGAACCGCCGTCGGCGGCCGGCAGCCGCACGACGAAGCGCGCCCCGCCGAGCGGGGAGGTGGTGCAGCGCACCGCACCCGCGTGCGCGCGCACGCTCTCGGCGACCAGGCTCAGGCCGAGCCCCGAACCGGGCAGCGAGCCGCGCGAACCGGCGCGCGCGAAGCGCTCGAAGATGCGCTGGCGCTCGGCCGGCACGACCCCGGGACCGGCGTCGTCGACGAGCACCTGCACCCACGGGCCGTCGCGCTCGACCTGGACCGCGAGCAGTCCTCCGCCGTGCCGGTCGGCGTTGTCGAAGAGGTTGGCCAGCGCCCGGCTGATCTGCTGCGCGTCGACCTGCACCGGGAACCCGGTGCCCCCGCCGCTCGCACCGGCTCCGGGGCCGGGCACGCGCACCGGCACCCCCGCGCGCCCGCTGCCCTCCAGCACCTGGTGCACCAGCGCGACGGCGTCCACCCGCGTCCGCTCCCGCGCGCCGGCGCCGGACTCCAGGCGCCCCAGCTCCAGCAGGTCGTCCAGGGTGCGGGCGAAGCGGTCCAGCTCGCGCCCCACCAGGTCGAGGGCGCGCTGCGAGCGCGGCGGCAGTTCCTCGCGGCGGCGCTGCAGCAGCGCCACGCTGGTCACCAGGGTCGTCAACGGCGAGCGCAGCTCGTGGCTGACGTCGGAGCTGAAGCGCGCCTCGCGCTGGATCTGCTCCTCCAGGGCCTCGACCATGCTGTTGAACGCGCCGACGATGGTGGCCAGGTCGGGGTCGTCGGTGGGCGGCAGCCGGGTACCGGTCTCCCCGCCGGCGATGCGGGCGGCGGTGCGGGCCACCGCGTGCAGCGGTGCGACCGCCCGCCCGGAGGCCCACACCCCCAGCAGCGCGCCACCGGCGGCGGTGGACAGCGCGAAGGCGCCCAGGGGGGGGGGGGGGGGGGCGCGGGGGGGGGGGGGGGGCGGGGCGTCCGCGGCGGCGGGGGACTTCTCTGACACGGCGGGGGCGGGGCACG
>NZ_JBJLSF010000173.1:0-1333 GCF_050871885.1 Kineococcus aridisoli
CCGCCCGGGGAGGTCCTCCCCGGGCGGGCGCCCTCGCGGTGCTCTCAGCGCTCGGCGTCGGCCCCGGCCTGCGGGGCGTCGGCGCCCTCTGCGGACCCGGAGTGCCCGGAGTCGTCCTGGGGCGAACCCCGGAACTCCTCGCGGACCTGCGCCGACAGCCGGCGCGACTCCTCCAGGCGGGCCTCGGCCTCCGGGATCTCGTCGCCGTCCTGCTGCACGTGCGGGCCGGTGCCCTGCGGTGCCTCGCTCATCTGCTCCTCCTCCACGCGTCCCGGCCGGTGGCCGTCAGCGGTCCTCGGGCTTGCGGTCGGCGGCGACGGCGTCGCGCTGCCCCATCGGCTGCTCCGGGCCGACCGTGGTGTCCTTGTCGGTCTGCCGCTCGGACTCGGCGTTGATCTCAGCGCCCAGCAGGATGGCGTAGCTGGTCAGCCACAGCCACATGAGCAGGATGACGACACCGGCCATGGCGCCGTAGTTCTTGGTGTAGGAGGTGCCGCCTGCGAGGCTCACGTACAGGGAGAAACCGATCGAGACGACGACCCACAGCACCATCGCGACGGTGGCGCCGACCGAGGTCCACTTGGCCTTGGGCGCGTCGCGGTCCGGGGCGAGGCGGTAGACGACGGCCAGGGCGACGACGACCAGCGCCACCAGCAGCACCCAGCGCAGGACGTTGACGACGATGCTCACCGCACCGCTGGCGCCCAGCGCCTCGACGAGCACCGGGGCGACGGCGATGAAGGCGATCGCCAGCAGCATGAAGACGATCGCGCCGATCGTCAGCAGGAGCGCGGTGCCCTTGCGCTTGACGAAGCCGCGCGTCTCCTTCTCGTCGTAGGCGGAGTTCGTGGCGGCCATGAGGTTCTCGACGCCGCTGGAGGCGCTCCACAGCGCCAGCAGGATCGCCACGACCGCGGTCAGGCCCGCGGTCGACTTCTGGCTGGAGACGTTCTCGACCTGGCTGAGGACGAGGTTGCGCGCCTCCTCCGGGATTGCGGAGATGCCGTTGATCTGGTTCGCGATCTGCGCCGGGTCACCGAAGATCCCCCAGATGAGGAACGCGGCCGTCAGCGCCGGGAAGATGGCGAGGAACGCCTTGAAGGCGACCCCGGCCGCCAGCAGCGGCACCATGTCGTCCTTGGCCTCTGCCCACGCCCGCTTGGTGACCTGCAACCACCCCTTGGCGGGGATCTGCTGCGGCGAGTCGGCCTGCTGCCCGCGATCGCCCGACCCGCTGCGCTGCACCGACAGGTCGTTGCCCTGCGTCGTCCTGCTCATGTCCTCCACCTTCTCGCGACGACGCAGATCGCGCTCGCCGGGAGACCCGGCGAGC
>NZ_JBJLSF010000174.1:0-1218 GCF_050871885.1 Kineococcus aridisoli
GGGGCCGATCGGGGTGAAGCAGCGGCTGACCCACGTGGCGGGCGCCCAGCGGCAGCGGGGAGGGGGGGCGCCGCCGGCCGCGGCCGGCGGCGGCGTCGGGGCGGGTCAGGACGGCGACGACCTCGTGGGAGCTGGCCAGCAGGGCGTCCAGCGCGACCAGCGCGACGTCGGGGGTGCCGGCGACGACGAGGCGCACTACCTCGCCTGTCCGAACGTGTCGTGCGGGGAGACCTTGACCTGCGGGACGGGCAGGCCCATCCACTCCGCCTCCCGGACGGCCTTGAGGGCCAGCTTGCGCTGGGCCCGGTCGAGGCGGTCGATGAAGAGGATGCCGTCGAGGTGGTCGGTCTCGTGCTGGATGGCGCGCGCCTTGTACTCCGAGCCCGTGATGGTCACCGGCTCGCCGTGCATGTCGAAGCCCTTGGCGACCACGTGCAGCGCGCGCTTGGTGTCGGCGACGATCCCGGGGAACGACAGGCAGCCCTCGTCGCCCTCCTGGCACTCCTCGCTGAGCTCCAGCACGGGGTTGACGAGGTGACCCAGCTCGCCGTCGGCGTGGTAGGTGAACACGCGCAGCGACACGCCCAGCTGGGGCGCGGCCAGGCCCGCCCCGGGTGCGGCGAGCATCGTCTCCTCGAGGTCCTTGACGAGCTGGCGCAGCTCCTTGTCGAAGGTGGTGACCTCCTGGGCGCGCTGGCGCAGGACGGGGTCCCCGAAGAGTCGGATCGGCTGGATCGCCACGGTTCTCCTGATCTGGTCTCGCCGGGTCGGCGGTGGTGGGGGCGGGGTCGATCCTAGGCGTCGCCGCCGACCGCCGGTCCCGCCCGGGGCACCGGCCGGGGCACCGCCACCCGGGTGGTGGTGATCGGCGCCGACGTGCGGGCGCCCCGGGCGTGGCGCACCCTGGCAGCATGCGCCTGGGAACCGGCATCTTCCTCATCGCCCTCGGGGCGATCCTGACCTTCGCGGTGAACGTCGACCTCAACGGCGTGGACCTGCAGGTCGTCGGCTGGATCCTCATGGGCGTCGGGGTGCTCGGCATCGTCCTGGAGCTCGCCGTCTTCCAGCCGCGCCGGCGCGCCACGACGACCATCACCACGGGCGACCCCGCACGCACCGTGCAGCAGCGCACGACCCGGGACCTCTGAGCGGCAGCGCCCCGTCCGCCGCGGGCGGCGCACCCACGCGGAGCCACCACCCGTGACGGGTGGAGGCTCC
>NZ_JBJLSF010000175.1:0-1015 GCF_050871885.1 Kineococcus aridisoli
CGGTGGTCCCCGCGACCACCGCCGCGGCCGCCCCGGCGGTCACCGCCACCGCGGTGGAGGCGTCCGCACCGCCCGCGCGGCCCGCGGCGACCCAGCCCAGCCCCCACGCCAGGCCCGCGCCGAACGCCAGGCGCCCGTGCGAGCGCACCGCGGTCACCACCCCGATCACCGCGGCCAGCGCCAGCACGCCGACCGCCCACGCCTCCTCGCCGCTGCGCAGCCCCGCCTGGCGCAGCGCCGCGGCGGTGTTCGCGACCGTCGCGATGCTCACCCAGCCCAGGTAGAGGCCCGTCGTGCCGTCGACGACGACGGACTCCACCGGCGAGCGCGGGCCCCGCTGCAGCAGGCGGGTGAAGGCGACGACGAGCACCACCAGCAGCGCGGCGACGACCGCGACGGAGGCGGCCAGCTGCCCGGCCTGCACGGTGAGGATCCAGGCGGCGTTGAGCACCAGGGAGGCGGCCGTCCACCAGCCGGTCCGCCGCTGGCGGGCGTCCTCGCGCTGGGCGGGCAGCGCCTGCCACACCGCGTGGGCCACCAGGCCCGCGTAGACGACCCCCCAGATGCCGAAGGCCGGTCCGGCGGGGGCGACGAGCGTGGCCGAGGCGGACAGGGCACCGCCGGCGGCCTCGGCGATCGGCGTGCCGCTGAGGGCGCCCGACCCGATCGCCGAGCCCACCACCGCCAGCACGGCGCCGGCGGCGACTGCCGCCTGCCGGGCGCCGTCGCGCGCGCCGGAGCGGGTGCGGGGCAGGGCGGCGTCGCTCACCCGACGATCGTGGCCGCGCCGCGGTGACCGCGCCAGCCCGGGAGCGGGCGGGGGAGCCGGACCCGCGGCCGGTCAGGGGTTGAGGTCGACCAGCACGGCGGTGTGGTCGGAGGCCCAGACCCCGTCGACGGGGGCGGTGGCCACCCGCCGGGGGGGGGGGGGGGGGGGGGGGGGGGGGGGGGGGGGGGGGGGGGGGGGGGGGGGGGGGGGGGGGGGGGGGGGGGGGGGGGGGGGGGGGGGGGGGGG
>NZ_JBJLSF010000176.1:0-997 GCF_050871885.1 Kineococcus aridisoli
CGGTGCCGGCTGCCGACGGCGCCACCACCGATGTCGTCGACCCCGCCAGCGGTCAGGTGTACGCCACCGCGCCGTTGTCGGGTGCCGCCGACGTGGACGCCGCCTACGCCGCCGCTTCCCGGGCGTTCACCTCCTGGGGCAGGACGACCCCGGCGCAGCGGCAGGGGTACCTGCTGGCGCTGGCCGATGCGATCGAGGAGCGGGCGGAGGAGTTCATCGCCGCGGAGGTGCGCAACACCGGCAAGCCGGTGGCGTTGACGCGGTCGGAGGAGCTGCCGCCGGCTGTGGACCAGTTGCGCTTCTTCGCCGGCGCGGCCCGGGTGCTGGAGGGGCGGGCGGCGGGTGAGTACCTGGCCGGGCACACCTCCTTCGTGCGTCGTGAGCCGATCGGGGTGGTGGGGCAGGTCACTCCGTGGAACTACCCGTTGATGATGGCGATCTGGAAGATCGCCCCGGCGTTGGCGGCGGGCAACACGGTGGTGCTCAAGCCCTCGGACACCACGCCGGCGTCCACGGTGCTGCTGGCGCAGGTGGCCGCGCAGGTGCTGCCGCGGGGGGTGTTGAACGTGGTGTGCGGGGACCGGGGGACGGGGGCGGCGCTGGTGGAGCACCCGTGCCCGCAGCTGGTGGCGATCACCGGGTCGGTGCGGGCGGGGATGCAGGTGGCCGAGTCGGCGGCGCGGGCGGTCAAGCGGGTGCACCTGGAGCTGGGTGGGAAGGCGCCGGTGATCGTCTTCGACGATGCGGACGTGGGGGCGGCTGCGGAGGCGATCGCGGCGGCGGGCTACTTCAACGCCGGGCAGGACTGCACGGCGGCCACGCGGGTGCTGGCGGCGCCGGGGGTGCACGATGAGTTCGTGGCGGCGTTGGCCGAGCAGGCTGCGGGCACGAAGGTGGGGTTGCCCTTCGAGGAGGACTCCGCGGTGGGGCCGGTGAACAGTGCGCGGCAGTTGGCGCACGTGTCGGGGTTCGTGGATCGTCTGCCTGATCACGCGCG
>NZ_JBJLSF010000177.1:0-997 GCF_050871885.1 Kineococcus aridisoli
CCGCGCGCGGTGCCGGGTCGCGGTGCGCCGGGCGGCGACCCACCCGGGTGCCGACCCGGTGCGCCGCGACTAGGCTGGCGGGCATGGCACCCAGCGTTCCCCAGCTCACCTTCAACAACGGCGTGACCGTCCCCCAGCTCGGTTTCGGGGTGTGGCAGGTCGGCGACGACGAGGTCGTCCCGGCCGTCGAGACCGCGCTGGAGGCGGGGTACCGCCACATCGACACCGCCGCCATCTACGGCAACGAGGCGGGTGTGGGCCGCGCGATCGCGCAGTCCGGCATCGCCCGCGACGACCTGTTCGTCACCACCAAGCTGTGGAACGCCGAGCAGGGCTACGACTCCACGCTGCGCGCCTTCGACGCCAGCCTGGAGCGGCTCGGCCTCGAGCGCGTCGACCTGTACCTCATCCACTGGCCGGTGCCGGCCGCCGGCGCCTACGTCGACACCTACAAGGCCTTCGAGAAGATCTACGCCGACGGCCGCGCCCGCGCGATCGGCGTCTCCAACTTCCAGCCGCACCACCTGCGCCACCTGCTGGAGCAGACGAGCGTCGTCCCGGCCGTGAACCAGGTCGAGCTGCACCCGTTCTTCCAGCAGGCCGACCTGCGCGCCGTCGACGCGCAGCACGGGATCGTCACCGAGGCCTACAGCCCGCTGTCCTCCGGCAAGGGCGTCATCGACGACCCGGCGGTCCGGGCGCTGGCGCAGGCCCACGGCAAGACCCCCGCCCAGGTGGTGCTGCGCTGGCACGTGCAGCTGGGCAACCTGGTGATCCCCAAGTCGGTGACCCCGGAGCGCATCCGCGAGAACATCGACGTGTTCGACTTCGAGCTCTCCGACGCGGACATGGCCCAGGTCGCCGGGCTGGACCGCGCGGACGGCCGTGTCGGCGCGGACCCGGACGTCATGAACGTGGGCGCCCCCGCCTGATCGGCCCCGCCCGAGCGACCCGAGCGCCGGCCCCCGCACCCGCACGACGGGCGCGGGGGACCGGC
>NZ_JBJLSF010000178.1:0-946 GCF_050871885.1 Kineococcus aridisoli
CACCGCCGGGGGCGGGGGCGGCTCCTGGCCCCCGCCGGCGCCGTCGTCGACGACGGCGCCGGCGGCGGCCTCGGCGTCCGCGCGGAAGGTGGTGGGCAGGGCCCGCACGAGCTTGCGCAGCACCGTGCGCACCGCGGGCCCGTCCCCACCGGCCGGGCCCAGCAGCAGGAACAGCGCCCGCGCCTCCTGCTCGCTCAGCCCGGACAGGTCGGTGCGGGCGCCGCCGACGAGGGACCAGCCGCCCCCGCGCCCGGCCTGCGGGTACACCGGGACCCCGGCGGCCGCGAGGGCCTCCAGGTCCCGGCGGGCCGTCGCGAGCGAGACCTCCAGCTCGGTGGCCACCTGGGCGGCCGTCAGCCGCCCCCGCGACTGCAGGAGCAGCAGGACGGCCACCAGCCGGTCGGCGCGCACGTGGGAAGTCTGCGCCCGAAAGCGCTCAGGAGGTGAGCGCTTCCGCGGTCAGGCTGGGTGCACGGACCGATCGAGGAGGACGCGATGTTGCGAGGCATGTCGACCGTGGCGCTGCTGGCGGAGGACTTCGAGGGCGCCAAGCGCTGGTACACCGAGCTGCTGGGGGTGGCGCCGTACTTCGACCGCCCCTGGTACGCGGAGTTCCGCATCGGGGACCACCAGCAGGAGCTGGGGGTGCTCAACGCCGCCTTCGCCGCCCAGCTGGGCGGTGTCCCGGCCACCGACCGGCCGGGAGGGGTCGTCCTGTACTGGCACGTGGACGACCTGGACGCGGCGCTGGAGCGGCTGCTGGGCCTGGGCGCGGTGGTGTTCCAGCCGCCCCGCGCGTTCGGGGAGGGATTCCGCGGCGCGTCCGTGGTGGACCCGTTCGGCAACCTGCTGGGGATCATGCACAACCCGCACTACCTGGACGTCCTCGCCGGCCGGTGAGGCGCGCGCGGGCCGCCCCCGCGCCCGCGGGCCGCCCCCCGCCGCC
>NZ_JBJLSF010000179.1:0-845 GCF_050871885.1 Kineococcus aridisoli
AAGCGGCTGCCGCAGCTGCAGATCACCGCGGTCAGCGACTTCGTGCCCGAGCGGGCGCAGGCGCTGGCCGACGAGCACGGCGCCCGTGCGCTGCCGCTGGAGCAGCTGCTGGCCGCCGACGACGTCGACGTGGTCCTCAACCTCACCCTGCCGCGCACCCACGCCGAGGTCGCGCTGGCCGCGCTGGCGGCCGGCAAGCACGTCTACGGCGAGAAGCCGCTGGCGATGGACGTGGCCGAGGGCCGCGAGGTCGTCAAGGCCGCGGCCGCGGCCGGGCTGCGCGTCGGCTGCGCGCCCGACACCGTCCTGGGCACCGGGGTGCAGACCGCCCGCGCGCTGGTGGACGCCGGGCGGATCGGGACCCCGCACTCGGCGACGGCGTTCATGACCACTCCCGGGCACGAGCGCTGGCACCCGCAGCCGGACTTCTACTACCAGCCCGGCGGCGGTCCGCTGCTGGACATGGGGCCGTACTACCTGACCTCGCTGGTGCACCTGCTGGGCCCGGTCACCCGGGTGGTCGGCGCCTCCAGCCGGCCCTCGGCCGAGCGCACCATCGGCTCCGGCCCGCGGGCGGGGGAGTCCTTCCCCGTCACGATCGACACCCACATCACCGGCATCCTCGAGCACGCCTCCGGCGCGATCTCGACGCTGGTGATGAGCTTCGACACCTGGGCCGCGCGGCTGCCGCGCATCGAGGTCCACGGCACCGGCGGCTCGCTCTCGGTGCCGGACCCGAACATGTTCGAGGGTGCGGTGGAGCTGTACTCGGCGGCCAGCGCGCCGGCGCCCGGTCCGGACGCCGACCACGAGGGCAACTGGAAGGACGTCGGCGTCACCGCCGG
>NZ_JBJLSF010000180.1:0-739 GCF_050871885.1 Kineococcus aridisoli
GTCCGGTGGTCATAGCGGTGGGGAAACGCCCGGTCTCATTCCGAACCCGGAAGCTAAGCCCACCAGCGCCGATGGTACTGCTCGGGAGACTGGGTGGGAGAGTAGGACACCGCCGGCCACTCACCTTCAGGTCACTCCTGCGTGGAGTGCCTACGTGTGGGGAGCAGTTCCTCTGTGGAGGAGCTGCTCCCCACACGCATGTCCGGGACGGGTGCGACGGGGCTCGTGAGACCCTGGACCGCCCGGTCAACGGGCTCACAACGTGAACAGCGGCGATGGTCCCGCGCAGAGCGCGGCAGGTGGGAGATCGGCATGGCTGAACCAGGTGCTCGTGGCCGCACTGGAGGCGACGACCGACGCCCCACCGGCGGTGGTCAGCGTCCGGCGCGAGGCGGAGCCCCACGCGCCGGGGCCGGTGACTTCCGGTCGGCTTCAAGCGGTCCGCGTCGCGGCACGGGTGGCGGCCCCTCGTCCGCTGGACGACCGGACCGTCCCCGCCGTTCGTCGCCGGGGGACGACCAGCGTCCTGGTCGCCCCGTGCGCCAGTCGGGCGGGAGCGAGCGCCCTCAGCGCGAAGAGCGCTGGTCCCGTGACGACCGTCCGCGCCGCGATGAGCGTCCCGCTCGCACGCAGGACCGCCCGCAGCGCGATGACCGCCCGTTCCGCTCCGCCGGCCCGCGCCGCGATGACCGCCCCCAGCGCGATGACCGTCCTCGCCGCGACGAGCGTCCCGCTCGCA
>NZ_JBJLSF010000181.1:0-727 GCF_050871885.1 Kineococcus aridisoli
TGACCGCGATGTCGCGTCCAGCGGGACGATCGTGCGTGGAGCCTGCCGTCATCCGAACGCAGCCACCTACCGGGCGTGGACTCGTTGCAGTGCCCAGGGGATGCGCTCAGCTGGGGTGATTGCCCACTCCAGCACCGCGGTGGGGGTGCTCAGGCGCACTGCTTGAGCTTCGGGAGTCACCAGCAGCACCTCGATCCCGCGCAGCTTCCTCGCAAGGCCGGACTCGTCAGCCTGGACCTCGAAGGTGACGGGGCGGCGCCGCAGGAAGCGCAGCCCGCCGACCGTGTGCACGAAGGTGACGTGTCCTGGTGAGAGGGCCGCGATGCCGGCTCGCCACTGCTTGGTGAGTCCGTCTTGGTGGCCTTCGACGATGCGGAAGCTGCACTCGAGTCGATCGGTGGTGGCCAGGTGCTCCCGTACCCGGCCCGTGACGGCGGTGCCGATCCATGTGCTCAAGGGGGTGCCGATCAGGACGATGCCGGCGGTCATCACCGCCGCTCGGCGCCACTGCGGTGCTCCGGACAGCCAGCCGATGCCTTGCAGCACCCCGAAGGCCGAGACGGCGCCGGCCAGGAGGACGGCGATGTAGATCAGCCGCCCTCGGCTCTTCCTGGGGTGGGCGTCGAGGAGTCGCGGCGCGGCTGTGACACGCGGGTCACTGTGCCTGCTGTGGTGCTCTGCTGGCCGCGACTTCGCCGGCGACTGCCCCATGTGGGGGACTGGGGGG
>NZ_JBJLSF010000182.1:0-598 GCF_050871885.1 Kineococcus aridisoli
CGGTCATCCCGCAGACCTCGCGCGTTTAGGTCAGGCGGTGACCTCGGCGTGGTCGCCCTGGTCGTCGCCCCCATCGCCTCCGACCCGCACGCCGGCGCCCTCGCCGCCGTCCTCCGTGCCGTGCTCTCCCTGCCGTCCTCGACCCATCGCGCCGACCCTCGCTCTCCGCCACCTCGTGCTGCCCGCGTCGGCAGACCCAGCCATGCTGCCCGCAAGACAGCCACAACGCCGACGTCGCGTTCATCCAGCCGTCCGCGACGTCACGGTCATCCCGCCTTCCGTGCGTGATCACGAGCAGTCGGCGAGGCCCTGACGCGGTGATCCACAGACGCTCGCACCCCACCCCTGCACAGCACAGGCACCCCCGCACACCTGCCGCGGACCGCTACCGTCGAACGGTGAGCACCAGCGGCACGACCGCAGCACGAGCGGCCACCGGGCGACAGCGCGACTTCCTAGGCCGGCGCACCTTCCTGCTGGCCTGCTGGATCGCCGTCGCCGCCGGCGTCCTGCTGCTCGGCACCCACGTTCCCGGCCAGCAGCAGCTCACCCTGCCCACCTGGGTCATCGCCACCGCCCTGGTCGGCTACCTCGGCGG
>NZ_JBJLSF010000183.1:0-570 GCF_050871885.1 Kineococcus aridisoli
GCGCTCCCCGGCCGGGGAGCGCGCGGGTTCCCGGGTGTCAGGACTCGATGTTGGCCATCACGTGCTTGAGGCGGGTGTAGTCCTCCAACCCGTACACCGACAAGTCCTTGCCGTACCCCGACTGCTTGAACCCCCCGTGCGGCATCTCCGCCACCAACGGGATGTGCGCATTGATCCACACGCACCCGAAGTCCAACGCCGCCGACATCCGCATCGCCCGCCCGAAGTCCCTCGTCCACACGCTCGAAGCCAACCCGTACCGGGTGCCGTTGGCCCACCCCAGCGCCTGCTGCTCATCGGAGAAGCGCTGCACCGTGATCACCGGCCCGAACACCTCCTCCTGCACCACCTCATCGCCCTGACGCAGACCGGCCACCACCGTCGGCTGGTAGTAGAACCCCCGCGCCAGCTCACCCCCCACCCGCCCACCACCGGCAGCCAGACGCGCGTGATCAGGCAGACGATCCACGAACCCCGACACGTGCGCCAACTGCCGCGCACTGTTCACCGGCCCCACCGCGGAGTCCTCCTCGAAGGGCAACCCCACCTTCGTGCCCGCAGCCTGCTCGG
>NZ_JBJLSF010000184.1:0-562 GCF_050871885.1 Kineococcus aridisoli
TGACCTGGCCGCGGCCGGGCGGGCGCGTGCGCTCGGCGCGGCTGGTGGCCCGCTCCATCCGGGCCAGCGCCCCGCCCGCGCTGCAGGGCACCGCGCTCGCCACGGGCCTGCTCGTCCTGGCCGCCTGCGTGGCCGGGACCCTGCTGGCCGGCGCGGGCGCGCAGACCTGGACGTGGCGGACGGCCACCTACGCGGCGGGCTCGCTGGTGCCCTGCGGGGGGGTGGCCCTGCCGCTGCTGGCGGCCTGGGCGCTGACCGCGGTCGCCACCGCCGCGGTGCTGCACCGGATGCCCGTGCGCCCCGCCGTCCCCTGGGCCCCGCCGGCCGTCGACGCCGCACTGCGCCGCACCGGCGCGCACCGGGTGCTGCGGGTGAGCACCTCGGCGCTGCTCGGCACCGCCGGGGTGCTGCTGGTGCGCTGGTCGCACTTCGCGACCACGTGGCGCAGCACGGCCGACGTGCTCACCGGCGAGATCACCGACGGGCCGCTCGCCGCGCTGGCGGGCCGCGTCGTCACCGCGGGCCTGCTCCTGGTGCTCGCCGGTGGCGTCGTGCTGCTCCT
>NZ_JBJLSF010000185.1:0-553 GCF_050871885.1 Kineococcus aridisoli
CCGAGCAGGCAGCCCCCACCACCACCACGCCGAGCACCGCCCCCGCCACCGAAGCCGCTGCCGCCTCCCCCCGCCTGGCCATCACCCACGACGGCGGCGTGCAGGTCCTGGACGCCACCACCCTGCAAACCCTCGCCGACCTGCCCTACGACGGCTTCACCCGCCTCAACCCCGCCGGCGACGGACGCCACCTGTTCGTCACCGCCACCGGCGGCTGGCACCTGCTCGATGCCGGCACCTGGGAACAACCCCACGGCGACCACTCGCACTACTACACCTCCACCCCCCACGACACCGGCATCGTCTTCGACGCCCAAGAAGGCGGCCACGTGGTCAACCACGCCGGCCGCACCGTCCTCTTCGACGACGGCACCGGGCAGATCACCGCCTTCGACAGCGACCAAGCCGCCGACCCCGACCGCGAGATCCGCGAGCTGAAGACCCCCACCGCCCACCACGGCGTCGCCGTCGAACTCTCCGACGGCTCCATGATCGTCACCGAAGGCGACGAGGAATCCCGCAACGGCATCCGCCTGCTGGACCCCGCCGGCCA